>JAICLG010000232.1 GCA_025927515.1 Hyphomicrobium sp. | reverse complement strand
CGGCAGCGAGTTCATCGTCCGCCTGCCGCTGTCAGAACCGCCAGCCCTGCATCGCTTGGCAACTCCGGCGCGAAATCGGCCCGTCGATGATTTCTCTCGGGGCAGCCGCGTGCTGGTGGTCGATGACAACCACGACGCCGCATGGAGTCTAGCAATGCTTTTGAAAACGCTGGGGCATGAAGTCGAGACGGCATACCATGGCGCCGCCGCACTGGAGTTGGTGCGGACATTTCAACCGACCGTGGTGCTTCTCGATTTAGGCATGCCTGAGATGAGCGGCTATGAAGTGGCCGAGCGCATGCAAGGCATGCCCGAGGCAAAACGCTGCGCTTTGGTGGCGTTAACCGGCTGGGGACAAGAGGAAGACCGCCAGCGGACCAAAGCGGCCGGTTTCAAAGATCACCTGGTCAAGCCGGTTGACCTGGCGGCGCTCAAAAAACTGCTGGCGGAGCTGCCCGCTGAAGACACCGCGATCGCCAGCGCCTACGCGCCAGTGGCAGCGGAGATTGCGCCTTGAGTGCCGATGCTCCGTCCTTGTCACGTCGCCCCGTCACGCCCCCTCATTTCATGTTCCTGCGCTTAGCCGAGTGGTTCGGGGAACACTAATCCGCGCTAATCTTCGCTGATCGAAGAAGGCAACTAAATGACGTTGCACGATCATGGGAAGCCAAATATCTGTAGAGAACGCCCTCTGCGGCGTTCCGCATTCCCATGATCGTGCTAGATCATTCAGCATTCAGATTAGCGTGGATCAGCGTTGATTAGTGTTCCGATCGTCCGAGGGCCTCACCAATCGCCTCGAAACTCGTTAGTTCCGGATCTTGGCGATACAGCTCCTCGGCGATGGCCGCTTGCGCCTGTAGAATCGCCATGCGCTCGTCAACGGGCAGACTGCGCAGCTCCGCCGCCGACGGGCGTGCCAGTTCCGACGATTGCGATTTTAGTTCGTTCGTTTCAACCTCCCATCCATCGTTGGCCGCGTAGTACAACCATAGGCGAAGTTACTGCCTTAAGCCATCTCGCTGCCTCGAGCCACGACGCTGCGGCCGGCCGGATTCTCACGTCACGCTTGTTAAGTTGGTCGAACAAGGTGCCGCCCTCTCGCCTTGTCGCCCCCGCGTGTTGTCGGCCCGCCGCCCCCTGCGGCAGTACTCGCTCATTCAGGGGTCGGCATTCGGTGTTCTGTCGTCGAGCCACAGGCGATAACTAGCCGCAGGCGCCCCGAATCCTAATTGCCGAATCCTGAATCCTTCCCTGACCCCGACCCCCGACTCCTCATTTTTGCCGTTTTCGTTCCGGCCACGTGGTCGGCCACCAAAACAACACCGGATCGTGCAACGTCGCCCGAAACTTGGTCCTTATTCTCGGCGTTCTTGCGCGATTCGAGCTGCGTCCATTTTTTTCCCGAGGGGGCCCAAGCCCTGCCGCTACCTCGGGTATAGACATAGTCTCCCCGCACCTCAACGCCCGTCAAAAACACTGCCATGCACGCAGCATGGCCGGTACTTCGCACGCCTTTTACTGCATTGAACCTGCCTGAGATTGCCGCTGCCTTGATTGGTCGGCATAATGTTTTTGGAGGCCGAACGATGGCGAACAAATCGAAGTTGTGCATGTTTTGCGGTAAGGATAAATCGTTCGGCCCGATGAGCGACGAGCACTTTGTGCCGCAGGGACTCTGGGAAGGACCGTTGCCGCGATTCATGAAGACCTGCAAGGCCCATCGATCATGCAATGGCGCCTTCTCGCAGGACAACGAATACTTCAGGGATGCTCTCGTCGCAGAAGCCGGCGCCAGAGAACACCCGGAGGTTCAGAAGCTTTATGCAGGTAAGCTGAAAAGAAAGCTATTGAAGCAGCCGGGTAGCGTTCGGAAGGTCTTGCAGGACATTACCATGAGACCGGTGTTCACGCCGAACAATTTGTACATCGGCCACCACCCAACGTTCCGCGTCGATTGGGAACGGATGAAGAGAGTTATCCTGAACGTCATGCGTGGCATCTATTGCACGACACAGGTTAAGCCGCTTCCATTGACCTGGAAGATCGGCATCCTTCGGGACGAGGAAATCGATCACGCGAGCTTACAGGAACTTTTCTCGCGCATGGTCCCAGAATGGCAGAACTTCGCCGTTGAAATGGATCATGTGGTCGGGAAAGTCCGCGATCCAGATTTCCGACTCCCAAACGATCTGCGAGGCGTATTTGTTGAAGCCTTTGAAGTCCATGAACGCGGTAACGTAAATGCGACCCGGCGACGAATTCTTGAGCATCGCCTCTAGCTCCGCGTGCCGCTTGGGCGAAACCGGCCCGTGCGTGGTGACTGCTTCGATTAAAAAGAGCCAGTTCCGCCGCCGATCGAATAAAACCACGTCGGGCAGTTTATCGTGGTTCATCTCAGGAATGCCCAGCTCCGCCAGGACGTCGGTCATCACGCAGAGGCGCTTTTTCGCGGTGTCGCCGAGATAGACAACAACCGCGCCGGGCGCGAAGCGTGGGGCAAATTCTTCGATGGTCAGCCGCTGAAGCTCGTTGTGCACGCCCGGCGACAGCACGACCTTCGAGCCGTCGGGAAGCGTGACGCGTACTTTATGAAGGCTGCGCGCCCGCTCATAGGCTTTGGTCAGGCTGCCGTGGCGCTCAAGGAACTGCTCGCATTTCTTCGAAAAGTTGCGGCGCTCGAACGCACGCAGCACCGCCACGGCATCTTCGGTCAATTGGTAACGTGTCTCGCCGCTGTTCGTCGGCCTGGTGGGCTCGTCGGGGTTGCGATCGATCAAGCGCGCTTGCTCGAATTGATGAACGGTCTGCCGGCGGATCGTCTCGCGACTGTTGGCCGCATATACCTTGCCGTACTTGTCCTTCATCCAGCCCATGATGTCCCAGATGCGCAGCAGCGGGCGCCCGGCCTTCGCCCAGGGCGTCGTCTCTTCAAGCGCGGCAAGCGCCAGCAGCGTCAAACACGAGCGCTCGTTTTGCTGCTGCGTTGGCAGCCCGAGGCTCTTGAGGACTTCCAGGGCGTCGTCGCGTTTGCTCACGTAGCAATCTCGCAAAGCTCAGCGATCAGCTCCACCGGAACGCCAACCGATTCGCCGACGATTCTTTCGACCGTCATCGGCGTGATATCCCCGCGCGAGACGACGTCCTTTCCAATTTGCCGAATTGTCTCGAGGTCGGGCGTCGGCATGGCTCGAATCTCCGCGGCATTCACCTGGGTGTTGCCGCTAATCGCACGAAAGTACCGATCAATCAGCGCCGAGTTGAATAGCGCGGCCAAGCCGAACGCCTCTTCGCGCGAAAGCTCGCCATTTGGGCTGTAGACGTAATTCAGATGATTCTCCAGTCCCAGCAGCGGCGAATAGGAGTCGGTTGGCTCGACAATGCCCGCCACTAGCCGCCGGCGTTCTTCTTTGGCGGTAAAGCGTTTGAGCAATACGTAACGCTTTGCCGGCAGTAGAAGGCGCTTCGACTCGTCGATCGCGCGGATGTGCATCGGCTTGCCGTTCTTCGGGCGCAACTGGACCGCGAACGCGCGGACGTTATGCATCCACAGCAACGGCGCGGTGTCTTTGGAACGGTCGATACACAGGTACTCAGTTGACCGGAACGTCACCACTGGGCCTGTCGAAATCCTGAATGGCAGTTCTCGAAAACGGCACGGAAAGCTATCGACAAACTCGACCACTTTTTGTTCAAGCGAATTGGTCGCCACTCGGACGAGATGGTCGCCCGAGGCGTCTTCGATCACGCTCGCGTAAGGCAAGACCTGCCGTTCGATGGATTGAAAGCTGCGGTCGCGGCTCGAGGTAAGCAATATGTCTTCGCGCGTGCCGCCCTTTACGGCGAGCAGAATGACATTTTCTTGGAGAACCTGGTCCTCGCGAAAAACCGCGTCGCGCGACTCGAACACATGGATTTGGCGCACGGCCATTCGGTCGAAGAACCATTTCCGGAACCGCTTGAAGTAGGGACCGTTGAAATAACTCCGCGGGGTAATCGCGACCATCTGCCCACCGTCGGCCAGAAGGTCGCTAGCCACCGCCATAAAGAAGGCGTAAACATTCGGCTGGCCATAGACGACGTGGGCCATCGCCCGTGCGATTTCAGAATCCTTTCGCACCTTGAAGTAAGGCGGGTTCATGATCGCCAAGTCAAATTGCGCCGCTACCGCTTCGCGGAACAGCGATGGCTGGGCGTGCTCCAAAATGAAGTTGTCGGCTCGAATGGCAAACTCCATGTCGTGGCCGGCGTCGCGCAGCGCGGCGCGACACGATTCCATCGTCTGGCGAAGTCGCGGCTCGAGTTGCGGGTCGTTCTCCCAAAGCTCAAAATAGATGCGGCCGGCGGTTCGCTGCTGGAGAAATCTTTGGCAAAGCGCCGCTGATAGGGTGCCAACGCCAGCGCCGGCGTCAAGCACACGCGTTTTGCGTCGGGTGATCGGCGTGAACATGTCGGCCATGAAATCGGCAATCGCCGGCGCCGTCCCAAAGTGTCCGCGTTCTTTCCTTGTGCGCGCCAGCGTGGTCGCGTCGAATTGCCATTGCTGTTCGGCGGCGATTTTAGTCAGGCTAGCGGTCATCGATGTCGTCTGCGATCCTTCATGCTTCAACCGATTCAATCGGGATTCTAACCGCGTCAAGCGTCGCATTCCAGCGTACTGCGGGACGAGCCCTTGGCTTCGCTCGCCAATCGGCCATAATGTGCGAACGAACACTACCAAGGAGCACGGGCACCGATGCCGGTCACGAAACGGAAAGCGACGGGGGCGCACTTCACGCCGCCCGATTTGGCGCGGCTGGTGGCCGAGCG
>JAICLG010000074.1 GCA_025927515.1 Hyphomicrobium sp. | reverse complement strand
GTTGAGCTGGGGTATCAGTGCGCTCAAATTCACCCGCGAGGAGTTCCTGCCGATCCAGATGCTCGGCGTGGTGTTTTTCGGTTTGACGATTCCGCTTTCCGCTTGGCTCGCAGATCGCATTGGACGGAAGACTGTCCTGCTTTGGACGACCGCTCTGATCGGTGCTCTCGGTCTGCTGTTTCAACCGCTATTCGGATCGGGCCAATTGGGCGCCGTCGTAATCTTTATGATTCTTGGTCTAGGCCTGATGGGGTTTACATATGGCCCGCTCGGTACGGCGCTGTCCGAGCCGTTTCCCGTTGGCGTTCGCTACACCGGCGTATCGCTGGCGTTTAACCTCGCGGGAATATTCGGCGCGTCATTGGCGCCTTACATCGCAACGACGCTGGCGACGAAGTTTGGCATTGGTGCGGTCGGCCTGTATCTGACCGGCGCCTCGGCGCTGACATTCCTTGCGCTCCTTGGACTTCCGCGACACGCCAGTGATCCCGAGCCGAATTTATTATCGCAGGAACAGCCGACCTGATGCGTAGAAGGCAGCCGCATCGGGGATGCGACTGCCTTCTGAATTTCCGAAACTTCAGCTTTTTAGCGCGAGACGCGATTAACGCTGTGCGCGCGCCCGGACTTGGCTGCTTACGGCCAATGCCAAAAGCGTGCAGATCGCGCCCGACAGCAAGTATGCTCCGGCGGCCATCAGGCCGAACCGGCTCGATAGATACAAAGCCACGAGAGGCGCGAAGCCTGCGCCGAAGAGCCAGGCGAGATCGGTCGTCAATGCCGAGCCGGTGTAGCGATATGCCTTCGAGAAGCTTGCGGCCACAGCACCTGACGATTGACCAAATGACAGTCCGAGGAGAATGAAGCCGAGAACCATGAAGATGATCTCGCCAACGTCGCCGCCATTCAGCAATTGAGGCGCAAATCCACTGAATGCCGCGATCGCCGCAGCAGTGCCGGCAAGAAGATTTCTGCGGCCGATGCGATCTGCGACAAAACCAGACACGACGATGGTCGCGAGACCAACGGTTGCGCCGATAATTTCGATGATGAGAAAGCGCGCAGGTCCTTCGGCGGTGAACAGGAAGACCCATGATAGAGGAAATACCGTCACCATGTGGAAGAGGGCGAAGCTCGCCAGTGGCGCAAAGGCTCCGACGACGACGTTCGTTCCTTCGGCGCGCAACGTCTTTATGACAGGCGCGGGCTGCAGATGCTGGGTTTCGAACAGCTCCGTGTATTGCGGCGTTACCACCATGCGGAGGCGAGCGAAAAGTGCGACCACGTTAATCGCAAAGGCTACGAAGAAAGGATATCGCCATCCCCAGTCGAAGAAGTCTTCCGATGACAGATTGGCGACAAAGAACGCGAACAGAGCGGCCGCAACGATCAGCCCGAGGGGAGCACCAAGTTGCGGTATCATTGCATACCAGCCCCGACGGTTCTCGGGAGCGTTGATGGCAAGAAGCGAGGGAAGACCGTCCCATTCGCCGCCGAGTGCGAGGCCTTGCCCGATTCTGAAAAGTGCCAAGAGAAACGCCGATGCAGCGCCGATTTGTTCGTAGCCGGGCAGGAAGGCGATTGCGACGGTGCATGTTCCGAGCAGGAACAAAGTTATCGTCAACTTAACGCCGCGCCCGTAGTTGCGATCGATCGCCATGAAGAGGACGGTGCCAATCGGTCGCGCGACAAACGCGAGCGCGAAAATCGCGAACGAAAGAAGCGTACCGTTCAGCGCATCCATATACGGGAAGACCAATTTCGGAAACACGATGACGGACGCTATCGCGAAGACGAAGAAGTCGAAGAATTCCGATGTCCGCCCGATGATCACGCCAATCGCGATTTCTCCGGGACTCGCGTCGCCATGACGAGCGTTCACGATCCGCGCGTCGCGTTCGAACGTTGCTGACGTGGGCGCGGCAGTTTGAGCACTCATCCGTCGTCTGCTCCTTATAAGTATTCTATCGGCGGCCTCGCCGCCGTTCTGAATAACGCACTGTTAGTCTCGGGATGCGTCGCAAGAGCATTGGGCAAATTGTCCAATGTCGTTTTGGTCGCCGCGCCGTTAGCGGTGATGCGAGGGAGCGCTACGTCCCTCGACAGGAGCCACCTTGAATCGCATTCGTACTTTTGCCTTGCTTCCATTCATCGTCTTGTTGAGTGGCTGCAACGCCGTCGTGCTGCATCCGTCCGGCGACGTCGCCGTGCAGCAACGAGATCTCGTGATCATCTCGACCATTCTGATGTTGCTGATCATCGTTCCGGTGATGGCGCTTACTGTGTTCTTTGCCTGGCGTTACCGGCATACGAACACGTCAGCGACATACGAACCGGATTGGGACCATTCGACTCATCTCGAGCTGATTATCTGGTCGGCACCGCTTCTGATCATCATATGCCTGGGCGCGTTGACATGGATGGCGACGCATCTGCTCGATCCGTTCCGTCCAATCGGCCGCACAGCACCCGGGCAAGTCGTCGAGCACGGCACCAAGACGCTGAAAGTGAACGTCGTCGCGCTCGATTGGAAATGGCTGTTCATCTATCCCGATTACGGCATAGCGACCGTGAACGAATTGGCGGCGCCTGTCGACGAACCGATCGATTTCCAGATTACGTCATCGTCCGTCATGAACTCGTTCTTTGTGCCGGCGCTCGCGGGGCAGGTTTACGCGATGCCCGGAATGCAGACGAAGCTTCACGCCGTCATCAACAAACCCGGCGTTTACGAGGGAATTTCGGCCAATTACAGCGGCGCCGGTTTCTCCGGAATGCACTTCAAATTTCACGGTCTGTCCGCAGGCGATTTCGACAAGTGGGTTGCAGAAGTAAAGTCTGGCACCGACAAGCTTAGCCGTGAGAAATATCTCCAGCTTGAGAAGCCGAGCGAAAACGTACCGGTAATCAAGTTCGGCGCCGTTGATGCAGGGCTTTACAAAGCCATCCTCAACATGTGCGTCGAGCCTGGCAAGATGTGCATGAATGAAATGAGCGCCATCGACGCCAAAGGCGGCCTTGGTCTTGCGGGCATTCGCAATGTCCTGCCTCTCGAATACGACAAATATGCGCGTCGCGGATCTACGGTGCTCGGGCCCAAGAAAACACCCGTCGCCAGCATCTGCACAAAGACTAATCCGGAAGGCGTGAACGTAGAGAAGACGCCGCCGAAGCCAGTGAAAGCAATGCCGGTTCTCGGGGCAGGTCTGCCACAGCCTGGTTTGTCCAACCAATCGCCCGCATCGCAGCGGCCTTCCAACTCCTGATCCGGACGAATACCAATATGTTTAATAATCCTGATCTTCTTAAAGCCATCTTCGGCCGGCTTACGCTCGAGTCGCTGCCGTTCCACGAACCGATCCTTGTGGTGACGTTCCTCGCGGTCGCGCTTGGTGGCGCGGCTGTGGTCGGTGCGATCACCTACTATCGCCTGTGGAGCTATCTCTGGCGCGAGTGGTTCACCAGCGTCGACCACAAACGCATCGGCGTCATGTACATCGTGCTCGGCCTCGTGATGCTGCTTCGCGGTTTTTCCGACGCGCTGATGATGCGTTTGCAGCAAGCGGTCGCATTCAATGGTTCGGAAGGCTACTTGCCGGCCCACCACTACGATCAGATTTTCACCGCCCACGGCGTCATCATGATCTTTTTCGTGGCGATGCCGCTCGTTACCGGGTTGATGAACTATGTCGTGCCGCTGCAGATCGGTGCACGCGACGTCGCTTTCCCGTTCCTCAATAACTTCAGCTTCTGGATGACGGCCGCGGGTGCCGTGCTGGTGATGATGTCGCTCTTCGTCGGAGAGTTCGCGCGCACCGGCTGGCTGGCTTATCCGCCGCTATCGAACATCGGTTACAGTCCGGATGTCGGTGTCGACTATTATATATGGTCGCTACAAATCGCGGGCATAGGCACACTGCTCTCGGGCGTCAATCTCGTCGCGACCATCGTGAAAATGCGCGCTCCCGGCATGACGATGATGAAGATGCCGGTTTTCACCTGGACCGCGCTTTGCACGAACGTGCTCATCGTCGCCGCATTTCCGGTACTGACAGCTGTGTTGGCCATGCTGTCGCTCGACCGCTATGTCGGAACGGACTTCTTCACGAACGATTTCGGGGGCAGCCCGATGATGTACGTGAACCTGATTTGGATCTGGGGCCACCCGGAAGTCTACATTCTCGTTCTGCCCGCGTTCGGTGTCTTTTCGGAAGTTACGTCGACGTTCTCGGGTAAGCGCCTCTTCGGCTACACGTCGATGGTTTACGCCACGGTCGTCATCACCATCCTGTCGTATTTGGTATGGCTTCATCACTTCTTCACGATGGGGTCCGGCGCCAGTGTGAACTCCTTCTTCGGCATCACGACGATGATCATTTCGATCCCGACCGGTGCCAAGTTGTTCAACTGGCTGTTCACGATGTACCACGGGCGAATTCGCTATGAGCTGCCTATGATGTGGACGGTCGCGTTCATGCTGACGTTCGTCCTCGGAGGAATGACGGGCGTTCTTCTCGCCGTTCCACCAGCAGACTTCGTGCTGCACAACAGCCTCTTCCTCATTGCGCACTTCCATAACGTCATCATCGGTGGCGTGGTGTTCGGTGCGTTTGCCGGAATTGCGTACTGGTTTCCCAAGGTCACCGGATTCAAGCTCGATCCGTTTTGGGGAAAGCTGTCGTTCTGGTTCTGGGTGTCGGGTTTCTATTTCGCCTTCATGCCGCTTTACGTTCTCGGCTTCATGGGTGTGACACGCCGCTTGCGCGTCTTCCACGATCCGTCGCTTCAGATCTGGTTCGTCATCGCCGGTTTCGGAGCGTTTCTGATCTTGCTCGGCATCCTGGCGTTTCTGGTCCAGATCGTCGTCAGTATTCGCAATCGCGAGGCGTTGCGCGACGTAACTGGCGATCCGTGGAATGCGCGGACGCTCGAATGGTCGACGTCGTCGCCGCCGCCTCCCTACAACTTTGCTTTCACACCGGTGATCCATGACAACGATGCGTGGTGGGATATGAAAAAGCGTGGCTATGAACGTCCGCTTGGAGGTTTCAATCCCATTCACATGCCGAAGAATACGGCCGCCGGAATTATCCTTGCCGGCATCAGCGTGGTCTTTGGTTTCGCGATGATCTGGTACATCTGGTGGCTAGCGGCGCTCAGTTTTGTTGCGCTGATCGCGACTACGATCGGGCATACGTTCAACTACAACCGTGACTTCTACATTCCAGTCGACGAGGTCGTTCACTGTGAACGTGCCCGGACGCAGCTACTTTCTGGGCAGGCCTAACGATGGACGCAACAGCAACGACTATGGAAGGTGTCAGTAAGACACCGGACGTTCCGGTCTTCTACCTGGAGGAAGAGCACGCGCATGCCGAGGGTGGCAGCACGATGCTCGGCTTCTGGATCTACCTGATGAGCGATTGTCTCATCTTTGCTTGCCTCTTTGCGACGTACGGCGTGCTCGGCGGCAGCTACGCGGCGGGTCCTTCGCCGAAGGATCTTTTCGATCTGCCGCTCGTTGCGGTGAATACTGCGATGCTGCTGCTATCGTCCATCACGTACGGCTTCGCCGTGCTTGCGATGGATAAGGGACGCGTCGGCCAAACTCAGGCATGGCTCGCGGTGACCGCGGTTTTCGGCGCAGCTTTCATCGGTTTGGAACTGCACGAATTCGCGCACATGATCCAGGAAGGAGCGACACCGCAGCGTAGCGCCTTCCTGTCGGCATTCTTTACGCTGGTCGGCACGCACGGTCTGCACGTTACGTGCGGGCTGATCTGGCTTGGGACGCTGATGGTTCAGGTCGCTCGGCGCGGCCTGATCGAAGCCAACAAGCGGCGGCTGATGTGCCTCAGCATGTTCTGGCACTTCCTCGACGTCGTGTGGATCGGCGTCTTCACCTTCGTTTATCTTATGGGTGTCCTCAGATGAGCACCGAAGCGCACGTAAGTCACACACACTCGCACGCCGATCATGGGCATGGGCACGACGGCGGCACCCATGCGACGTTCGGCGGTTATATGATCGGCTTCGGGCTGTCGGTCGTGCTGACCGCAATTCCCTTTTGGCTCGTTATGTCAGGCGTTCTGGGGAGCAACGAAGCGACGGCTCTTACGGTCATGGCGTTCGCGGTTGTGCAGATCGTAGTTCATATGATTTTCTTCCTGCATATGACCCCAAGCTCGGAAGGCGGCTGGACGATGATGGCGCTGATCTTCACGCTCGTGATGGTCTTGATCACCCTCGCAGGATCATTGTGGGTCATGTATCATCTCAACACCAACATGATGCCGGTTCACGATATGAGCCGGATACCGTGACCGGCGGTGCCGGATTCCAAGAAAACAACGGCTGACGTTAGGCCGACAGAGAACGATGCCGTACGCGGCGGGCGCTTCGTGGGTTTCGTTCTCTTTTCTCTCCTAGGGATCGCCGTCTTTTCCGCCCTCGGTATTTGGCAACTCGAACGCCGGGTCTGGAAACTCGCTCTCATCGACCGGGTCGAACATCGCGTGCATGCGCCGCCTGTCGCTGCCCCAGGTCCGGCGGCGTGGCCGTCGATCAATCGCGCCAATGATGAATACCGGGCGGTCCGTGTTACGGGCCGCTTTGCCAACGACCGGGAAACGCTTGTCGAAGCGACGACGGAGCGCGGCATGGGTTATTGGGTCATGACGCCCCTCAAAAGTGATGAGGGGTTTACAGTTCTCATCAACCGGGGCTTCGTTCCGTTCGACCGTCGTAATCCTGCGACGCGCGCAGCTGGCCAGTTCGGCGGAGAGACGACCGTTACCGGCTTGATACGCATGACGGAGCCCAAGGGCACGCTTCTGCGCTCGAACGATCCAATGGCGAACCGCTGGTATTCGCGAGACGTCGAGGCCATCGCGACCGCTCGCGGGCTGAAAACCGTCGCGCCATATTTCATCGATGCGGATGCGACGGCCAATCCCGGTGGTCTGCCGGTTGGCGGCCTTACGGTTATTTCATTTTATAACCATCACCTGCTTTACGCCGTAACGTGGTTCGGACTCGCGCTGATGTTAGCCGCAGCATTGTTCCGCTTCGTGCGAGAGCCGCGAGGGGGCCTAAAGGAGTAGACGACGCGGCTTTTTCGAATGCCTATCGGAGCTTGGCGAGCAAAATGGTCTTTGCTACGTTTATGTGCGATGAGATCAGGCGTACCTTGAAATTGACATTCGAAACTCACAACCAGGCGTCATGAGACATTTGCAAACGGCGCTTGGCGCAGTCTTCGCAGCGGGCCTGACATTGCTTTCTCCGGGAAGAGTGAAAGCGGAAGAACTTCCTCCCGTTGATACGGCTCTCATTGTTTCTGTCGACGTTTCGAATTCGGTCGACGATGCCCGCTATAAGCTGCAGATGGAGGGCATTGCGAAGGCGCTCGAAGACCCGGGCGTGATCGCGGCCATCACGGGCGGTTCCAGCGGTGGGATCCTCTTGTCGATGGTGACGTGGGCCGATAAGCCCGCTTTCGTCATTCCCTGGATGCGTATCGCAACCAAGGCCGATGCTCTCGCCGCCGCACAGCGCGTGCGCAAACTCCCGCATCAGGGCGGCGAATTCACGTGCATGACGCGCATGCTGCGCTCTGTGAATGATAAGATCGTTCCGCAAATTCCGGCCAAGGCCTCGCGTATCGTCGTCGACGTATCGGGCGATGGCCCCGACAATTGCAATGCTGACGAGCCGATCGAGAAAGTTCGCGATGAGTTGGTAAGCAACGGCGTAACGATCAACGGTCTACCGATCCTATCCGACGCGCCGGATTCCAAGGAGAAGTTGCCGAAGGCGGTTTATGGACAGATGCCACCGCTCGAGAAATGGTATCGCACGCATGTCATGGCAGGGCCAGGAAGCTTTGTTCTCCCAGCCCAAGGGTATGCGGATTTCGAACGCGCAATCCGCCAGAAATTCGTAATTGAGATGAGCGGGATCACACCTCCGGCGACCTCGATCGTCGCGCTCGGCGATTCAAAATAGGCAGCGTCGCGGCCAGGATGTCTTTTAAATATTATTCTCGCTCGCGGGGGCGCAGCGCCAGCGCCTGATTTTCCAGTTGGGATGTTCTTCTGCCCACTGCGCAAAGTAAGGGGGAGCATCCGTCGCGCAGCGCGTGGCGTCGATGCCTTCACTGATCGGAATTTTGTAATCCCGGCAAACGGCGGGCTGGTTTGCAAGGCATGCAGAAAGGACGATTGCGATCATTTCCTGCCAAGACCCCTCAATTAGGAGACGACGGACTCCATAAAAAAAATCTGCCGCGCGACAGCTGTCGCGCAGCAACGACAAGATACTGTGTTCAGTACCCTACGGGGATAAGTTTTGAAGGCCTATGGCGCGATCGTCGCAATCAGTTCGCGGGAAGCAGGATCTCGCCTCGTCCGATGGCGGCTGTATCGCCCCCAATCTTTTGAACAAACAAAGGCATAGGCTTGGGCGCGAGATCGCCGAGCGTGCTCTTGAAATAGCGGGACATGATCCGGACGATCACGAGATCGTGTTTCCCGCAGTCCACGAAGGTGGGCAGAAGGCTGTCGACACTTGGCCCAATCAGCGTTCCGCGGCGCATCATGAGACCGGGGAGGGGGCCGATGCCACCTTCGGCCCAGATCGTGCCGCCGATCATTCGGGTGCCGGCGTTCTCGCCGGTCTTGCCCTTCACGATGATCGTGCCGCGGCGCATCTTTTCTCCTGCGCGTGCACCGATGTTACCGCCGACCACGGCTACGCCACCCAGCATGCCGAAGCGATCTCCGGGGATGAAGCCACCAGCGTTGTCACCGGCGTTTCCCGAGATATGGATGGTACCGCCCGTCATCCCTGACGCGAGGAAATTTCCGGCGTTGCCCCGTACTTCGAGCTTGCCGCCCGACATCTTACGGCCCGTGTAGGCGCCGACATTGCCGACAACCCGGATCGTGCCGCCATCGAGCCCGCCGCCTACGAAGTCGAGTGCCGCGCCGCTTCCCTCGATTGTGAGGGTCTCACTCGGGCTGCCGCTGATTTCGAATGCGTCACCGAGGGTGAGGCCATTCTTTTCGATGCCGACGTTGAGCCGTGCAATTTCATGCGCTGCGAGAGATGCGAGCTTCGCGGGCGTGATGCCGTCAAGGTTGATCCGCTCGGTCGCGGGCGCCTTCAGGCGCAGCGTCAGGCCGCTCATCAAATCAGATCCTTCAGATGGTAATGATGCTGCCCAAGCTTGCCGCCATAGTTGCCGGCGGTGATGCGCGTGACGCCGCGCTTGGCGCCGGTGTCGGTTACGGCCTTGAGACCGGCATGCATGGCGTCGGCGACTGCCTTGGACGTCAGTCCGTCAATGACGATTTCGAGGACGGCCAACGTATCCGGTCCCAATTCGCTTTTGACGGTGCCGCGCAGGGTCGGGCAAAACGCGTGGTTCGTCGATGCGAACATACCGGAATATTTGGCGCCGACTTTACTGCCCGAGCGCACGATGCCGCCCGGAAACGGCGTAATGACGTCGTCGATTTTTGCGATCGCTTCTACAGCCGCTTCGGCGGTCTCGAGGAGGCCGGCGCGGTCGTTACCGAGGATCAGCATGTTTCCGCCGCCGACGGCGTCGGTCGTCACACCCGTTTCCTCTTCGATGACGAATTCGCCATCCATAACCGGAACGCGCCAGTAGCGACTCTGTCCGAGCCGCTTTGCGGTCTGATAACCGTCGCCGAAAAAGCGGGGTCCCTTGCCAAGGCCGATCGACTGGGAAGCCTTGAGACCGGAGTAGCAAGCCGAGCCGGGGCTCGTCAGAACGCATTGGCCGATGCGGTTCCTGATCTGCGGAACGAGAGCGTCCGGAGAAAAACCGAACATAAGAATACGTACACCGGGCCGTCCGTCTGGCGTTTCATCGGGGCTGAGCTCGCGATCGATGCCGCATTCGGCGCCTGCGCCGATTACCGACGTGCCGAAGCCGGTCGCGACCGTCGCCGCGATCCGCGCCCATTTCATCGAGTCGGCGGTGATGATGATTCCGGTGCCCGTCATGCCGAAAGCTTCGGCGAAGGTGTCGTCGATCGCGACGCCGTTGACCGTCTTGCTCATGCTACGCGTGCCCTGGTCGGTTGAATGATGAGGGAGCCGCGGCCGTTGTTGATGATCTCATCGTCCGACAGGCGGAAGTTTTCCATGCGTACGGTATTGAAGTCGTCGAAGTAGGACTTCAACGATCTCTCGATGCTTCGGTCAAAGGACGGGCGTGCGACGTGGGTTGCTCCGGTGACGACCTTCACGATCTTGCCGTTGCGAACGATCAACTCGCCGTTCTTGAACAACAGCTCGGGCTTCGCGAACATCGCCTCGCGGTCGGGATTATCATCGTAGACCGTGATATCGGCGCAGGCGCCGACGCCGAGATGGCCGCGATCGACGAGGCCCAGGCTGCGTGCCGGTCCGGCGCGGGTCATGATGGCGATTTCATAAAGGGTGTACTCGCGATCGAGCGTTCCGAGAGTCGAATACTTCAATGCATCCTGGTTGATCGTCTGCATCGTTTCCTGGCGGAACGTCTTGTCCATCAAGAGCCGGATCAAGTGCGGATAGCAGGTGAACGGTCCGCCGTTCGGATGGTCGGTCGTCAGGAAGATGCGCCAGGGATCATTGACGAGCAGGAACAGCTCAAGCCCAATCGCCCATTGGAGTGCGTTGACGAAGCTCTTATCGCGGTACTTAAACGGGACGACACCGCAACCGGCATCGCATTCGATATCCATCACGACCCACTTCTTCGGATTCGCGGAGCGCGTGGTCACGAACTGGCGCATGGAATCGCCGGAGATGGTGCACGTCTGGCCGAACATGACCTGACCGATGTCGATCGAGATGTTCTTGTTGGCATTGACGGCTTCGGCAACACGCGCAGCACCGGACGAGAACTTCATATCGCCTTCGGTGCCGTAACTGTGGAATTGGATGTGCGTCAGGTGGATCGGGAGCCCTTCGGCACCCTTGATCGTGGAAAGCGTCGTCTCGACGCCACCCGGCACCCCGAGATTGCAGCCGTGGATGTGGATCGGGTGAACCACACCCAATTCCTTCATGCCGCGGGCCAGCGTGAGAATAATGTCGCGAGGCGTGACGCCGTAAAAGGTGTGCTGCTCGTCGAGATCAAGCTTGCGTTGGTTGAACTTGAACGCGCTGATGCCGCCGGGATTGACGACCTTCACGGCAAGTGCCTGGGCCGCGTGCATCGTCCAGGCGATATAGTCCTTGATCGCCGAGAAATCGGCCTTGCCTGCGAGCTGGCGCAGAAAGAAATCATCCGATCCGAGCATGACAAAGCCGCCTTTGTCGATGATCGGCGTATCGCCCATTTCGAGGTGCGTCTGCCGCGCGTTTGAGGGCAGCATCGCGGGCTCGAACGCTGCGGTATATCCCATCTCGGCATAGCGATAGCCGGCGTCGAGCGTCGAAGGGATCGCGCGCCCGGTTGCGGGTCGCGTCAGATCAGTGGCCGCCATTTCATGCCCGATATGATCTTCGGGCATCAACGTGCGGGCGATCGTGACCTTGCCGCCTCCAATATGAGAGTGCGGATCGATGCCGCCCGCCATGATGACACGGCCATGAACCGGATATTCATGAACGATCTTGGCGTTCGGCGACGGAGAGACGATGCGGCCATCCTCGATGAAGATGTCGCGAACCTCGCCGTCGACGCCATTCGCGGGATCGTAGATTTTGCCGCCGGTAAGCTTGATCAGCATTCTTGGTCTCGGTGTTGGCCTAGAGGGCGGCTTCGATTGAGGCGATGACGTCGGCCGCAGGAGGCAGTTTCGATTCTCGCAGCTTGCGGAGCGGCAGCGACACGACGCTGTCGACGCGTACGATCGTGCCGGCGTGGTCGATGCCGGGTGTTCCGACCGGAATATAGACTTTGGGCTTCCGCTTCAGAGAGAGGTGAGGGGTACCGAGGACGATCGTCGGCACGTCCGTGTCGGGCGGGTTCAGAGCTTCGGTATAGGACGCGAGCCAGACCAGAAGATCGGTCTCCTTGGCCGCGATCATTCGGCCGGCATCGTAGCGAGTCGAGTCATAGTCGGCCTTGCCGCTGGCGAAGGAAACGCGCAGTGGGAAACCGGATTGCCAGGTGCACACGGCATTGACCGACGTCGAGCCTTCGCTTCCGCCGAGAGACAGCCCTGCAAAACGTTGATTGGTGTTGAGTTCTTTAATGAACTCGTTGATGGCTTGAACC
>JAICLG010000405.1 GCA_025927515.1 Hyphomicrobium sp. | reverse complement strand
TTGAGCCGCCATTCGCGACTCAAGAGCGGCTTGACGCCGTTTACGCTGCAGTGCCACATGAGCGTTATGAACAAAATCAAGACTGTCTGCGTCTACTGCGGCTCCAGTCCCGGCACCAATCCCCGCTTTATCGAAGCCGCCGCCGCCTTCGGAAAGATCCTGGGCGAAAACGGCATCCGCCTCGTCTATGGCGGCGGATCGCTCGGCTTGATGGGCGCAGTAGCGACCGCCGCGCTCGATCATGGCGGCAGCGTCACCGGCATCATTCCCGAATTTCTGAACACGCGCGAGCGCATGCTGTCACGCGTGCAGGAATTGATCGTGACGCCCGACATGCACGAGCGCAAGCGACTGATGTTCGAGCGATCGGACGCCTTCGTGGCGCTGCCCGGCGGCGTCGGCACGCTGGAGGAACTGGTCGAGCAACTAACCTGGCAACAGCTCGGTCGGCACTCCAAGCCGGTGCTGCTCGCCAATATCGACGGCTTCTGGGAGCCATTGCTCGCGCTGCTGACCCATATGCGCGCGACCCAATTCATCCGCCCGGGATTTCCGGTCGAAGTCCTCAAAGCCGAGCGGGTCGATGACATCCTGCCCTGCCTGCGCTCCGCGGCAGCACTTGTGCCCGAAGAAGCGATGCAGATGGCGCCGGACATCGCGCGAAGGCTCTAGCCCTCCGCTTTGAAGTGACCGATCATCATCCCTAACACAAAAGCGATCCTCGCTCCTTCCGCATAGGTGATCGTGGGATCGAGTGTTTGCGCGTAATTTCTTACCTCGTCGATGACGGCTCTTACCCGGGGCTCATCGTCGGATCCGACAGCCGAACGGAAGCGTTGCATAAGGGCGACGTTCTCCAAAACGCGTTGCGCGACGGGCGTCAGCTCTTCCTGAGTGCGCATCGGCATGCGTGGCGGCAATGTGGGTGGAGGATTCTGAGGGCCTGGTTTGGAGCCAGACACGAGTATCAGTCGTCCCATGGGCTTCTTTTCATCTGCCATCGTTTTCTCGCGCCGATCGTTTACGCATGCTGCACGACACAGTTCAGTCCTGCGGGAACGTCACCGCCTCTATGCGATTGCCGTCGGGATCGAGCACGAAGGCCGCATAGTATTTGACGCGATCATGCGGACGCAGGCCCGGCGCGCCGTCTGATGTGCCACCGACGCTGACGGCTGCGGCATGAAAGGCGTCCACTTCGGCCGTCGTCTTCGCGCGCAAGCAGATATGCGTGCCGGCCTCGTGCGGCACCTTGGCCATTCCCTTGCGCAGATTGATCCAGAACTCCGGATAGGTCTTGCCAAACCCGATCGTCGCCGGCCGGGTCACCAGCCGCAAGAGGCCGAGCGCCCCAAGCGCCGCTTCATAGAAGCGCGTGGCGCGTTCGAGATCGGCGACGCCGACGGAGACGTGATCGATCATTTTCTCTCATTCCGTCATTCCGGGGCGGTCCGTCAGGACCGAACCCGGAATCTCGAGATTCCGGGCTCGATGCTTCGCATCGCCCCGGAATGACATTCTCTCTACGGCGTCAGCACGGCTCTGCCAACCAGCTTGCCCTTCT
>JAICLG010000046.1 GCA_025927515.1 Hyphomicrobium sp. | reverse complement strand
TCGGATAGCGGTACGCGGTCGAGGACGACAGAACATAATAGAGGTGACGGCCCGCCGTATCGATGACGATCGAGCCAGTGCCGTAGGAATTCGGGAACGTGACCCTCGGAGGCGCAACGGCCGCTATATGCGGTTGCCCGCCGCCCGTCAGCGTCTCTCGCGAATCCGCGGACTCTTCGTCCCTATCGCGGGCTTCGTTCTGAGAACGGCCCGAGTCCCAGCCCATGCCAAAAAGGGGCGTGGGCGCCGGCTCTGCATGACGCGTCCTCTTCAATTTCTTTGGAGGAACGTATCCGTACGTTTCATCAGCGGGATGGAAGGCCTCAGCCGGTGCGACAATCACAAAGCTCAAAATTACGGCAGCCAGAACACTCAGGTACTTCATTGAACTGATCCCTCGTGGTTCATCTCATTTGTGCGGCCGCAATAAAGCAGAGGGCAACGGTGTGGCACCCCTCTGCGGCAATTCGCAATCGTTGAAATCGCGCGACTGCGGGCGCATTGCATGCTCAGTCGATGTGCTTGAACATCAGCCAATTACCGTCCGCAGCGATAACGACGCACCACCACGTCCAGCGCTTTTTCTCATGCATGTCAGCGACTTTTGCCGGGCTGACGAGACGATGAAGATCGACATCCTCTGATGGCGTGAGCTTATCAAGCGGACGTTCCGCGAGGTAGGGCCAGATGTAAACGAGGTTGTTCTCGATGTCGCGGCCGAACGGCTTGGCGGCGGGCGGCATGTTCAACAGCTCGATCAGCGTCGCCAGAATGTCGTGGCCCTGGCCGTCTGCCGATTTTGCCTTGAGCGCCTTGATCGGGTCATCCGCCGCGACAACGCCGATATCGGGCAATGTGCCGCTCATATCGAATGCGACTTTCAGCTCGTCGATATTGCCCGACCGCGCCGCTGCAAGTATGGCATTGCGAAGATCTGCCACGCTTTGCGGCAGTCGCGGTGTTTGCGTCGGTTCCGCCACAGCGGGTTGCAGGACATGGACAAGCGTGATGCCCATCACTACGAGTAGAAGCCGGAGGGACATTCGGATAAACGGAGACCGCAGGTATCGTTGCTGCCGCTGCTGCAACGTCGCTGTGGATGTGTCTGGAGAGGATATCCGCATAATCGTTGTGCCGTCCGCTTACGCGTTAGAGATAAAAGCCGCGCGAGCCACTCGTGGCCAGCGCCAATTCCAGATTTGACCTCGAGCACGCCTGCCTTGATGGAATTCATCCCGAACCCGCTTATCATTCCCGTCGGCATCATCGTTGGGATTCTCATTGCGGCGCCGGTCGGGCCAGTCAACGTACTGTGCATTCAGCGCGCGATCGAGCGAGGTTTTTGGGGCGGCATCGCGGCGGGCATGGGCTCGGTGATGGGTGATGCTCTGATCGCGCTTTGCGCGGGCTTCGGAGTTGGTACTGTCCTCGGCGCGGTCCATACCCATAGGGCCGTCATTCAGGTTTGCGGCGGGCTGGCGTTGATGGCGTTCGGCGCGCGCCTCTATTTGGCCGCTCCACGGCTGCGGATGGTCTCGGAAAGGGACGCATCAACGACGAGTCTCAAGGATTTTGCCTGGGACATTCCGCAGACCTTTTTCCTGACCATCACCAACCCCGGCGCGGTCTTGGGCCTTTTTGCCGTGTTTGGCGGCGTCAGCACGTTTGTCGAGGTGCATTCATCGATCGACGTCCTGCTTCTGGTGGCGGCGATCGTCAGCGGCAGCATGCTGTGGTGGATTACGCTCTCGAACCTTATCGGGCGTTATCGGCACCAGATCGATCTCAGGACCCTGAACTTCATCAACCGGATTGCAGGAGTGCTGCTGGCTGTTTTCGGGGCCGTGCTTATCGCAGAGGTGATCTGGAAGGGCGGCAGCTTCTGAGCCGGCCAAATTTTTCGCTTTTTGATTACTGATCGCGGCGGCTCAGCGTGAATTCGCCTTCGACGACACGCTTCTCAAGGCCGCGCGTCAGATGGATCACCGCATCTTCACCATAGATCGCGACGAGATCCGTCAACGCCGTAAACAATGCAGCGTACGCCATTTGTTGCGGCTCGACCCCGGTATCGACACCTTCATCCCAAGCGGCGAGGATCAGATCGAGCGCCTTCAGCGTTGGGTTCTTCGTGTCGATATCTTCGAAACATTGCATGTGTGGTCAATCCCATGTCGCCCGAGTGGGCGGCTCCCCGAAACAGTGTGGACTAGCATGAGCGACGGTGAAAGTTCTAAGCGGCGATAATTCACAGTAAACCAGCCGTTGTGGCCGAGGGGCCGCGGATGGTTGTCGGCTTCACGGAAACGCCTTGAGCAGTCCCTCCGAGAGTGAGGTGCCTTCCGACAGGAAACGTGTTATCGCGGTTTGGGCCGAAGGACTACAGGTATTGTAAGTGCGGCTATAGCTTCGATAGCCCTGGTTGAAAGCGCGGGTCAGCTTTGCGCGCCGCAGCGCAGTCGATCCTTCGGCTTCCATCAGGTCGTGCATGCGGTCGCGCCAATATTGTCCCTCGTTGGCGCCGCAGAGTTCGCGCAGATAGTGAACGGCTCCAAGGATTTCCGAAAGCCTGAACAGGCGATCGTCGTATGGTTTCGCCCCGGATGCGGCCATAGCGGCGGGCGTAAAAAATCCGATCGCGTTCACCATCAGCATGACGGCGAAAAGAACGGTGCCGCGCGAGCGATGCCCGGCGCATGTGGCTACGGTTTGGGCCGACAATTCCATTGTGACTAAACTTAGAGCAGATTCTGGGCGACGTGGCGGCGGCGCCCATATTAAAGTTTCGCGTTCCGATCGAAAGAGTTGGACCATGTGCGCGCGCTACAGCTTAACCTCGTCGCCCCAGGCGGTGTCTCGCGCATTCGATTGTGCGGCTTCGGACGACTTTCCGCCCCGGTATAATATTGCGCCCACCCAGCCCGTATCGATCGTGCGCCTCGATGCCAAAGGTGAGCGCGAGCTGAGATTGGTGCGCTGGGGGCTCATTCCGTCCTGGGTCAAAGATCCACGGGCGTACGGGGCGCTGATCAATGCGCGATCGGAAACGGCCGCAGGGAAACCATCCTTTCGCGGTCCGATGCGTCATCGGCGATGCCTGATACCTGCTACCGGATATTATGAATGGACCGGCGGCCGCGGTGCGAAGAAACCTCATCTTATCAAGCTGAAAGATCAAGAGCTTTTTGCGATGGCCGGTCTTTGGGAAACGTGGCTTGGTGGCGATGGTAGCGAAATCGAGACGATGGCCATATTGACGACGGAAGCCAACGGCGATGTGGCGCCTATTCACGAGCGGATGCCGGTGATCCTTGAGCGGCACAATTATGATCGCTGGCTCGATTGCAGCTCTGGCAGCGCCACCGGCGTCTTGGATCTTCTGAGGCCCTTGCCCGAGGGACGCGTCACGGCAACGGCGGTCAACCCCAAAATCGGCGACCCGGCAGCTGAAGGGCCGGATCTGCATCAGCCGCCGATCCCAACGCTATTGTAAGCGCCCTGTTCGAGCGCGGGCGCGCCAGCGGCCGGGCAGGATTGGTCCGGTGGTGCCTATCGGCACTCGCGGTGGGGCCCAATCGCCGCTAACCTCTACAGGTCAAGAGCTTGCCGATATCTGCGTCTACGAAGGGTGGCGCTGGGTAATTTGGGGTGGCGCTCACGTTGAGCGGGCGATGGGAGACGACGTATGGCTTACAGGGGGGAGGACCTCGATCTCAGGACTCCGCAGACTTGGACCGGGACGCCGGCCGAGCTTGTGACGCCGGCTGAGCTGGCGGGGACGCCGAACGAGAAGCGCGCCGGATATCGCTCCGATCCAATGCTGGTCGACGAGACGGTGCTCGCGTGCTGCAATCAAGCCTACGACATCGCCGTCGCGCATCGCGCCGCCGAGGTTCGCATCGAGCATCTGCTCAATGCCATGACGCGTATCGAGGGGTCTGTGGCGGTGCTCGAAGGACGTGGCATACGCGTCCCGTCGCTCCGGCGCGAAACGGCGGCGATCGTCGCCGGCGACATTCCAGTGGCCGCCGGCAATGGATCCGCTTCGCCACGGCGTTCGGATGCGCTTGCCGATCTCTTGCGTCTTGCATCGGGCGTTGCGGCGCGGCGGAACGCGGCGGCCGACGTCGACGATTTGCTGCAGGTTCTCCTCGATCATCGTTCGGAGATTCCAGCTTCCGATATCGTTCTCAGGTATTCATCGCGCGCGCCACTTCGCGAGGTCGGCGAGCCGTTGCCGCCGCTGACGCGCACCGGGTCCGAGATGCGCTATCCGGCGTCCGGCAGTTTGCGGTACGTCTCGGACGCAAGACTTTATCGCGGTGAATATCCCGGCACGCCCGCCGATGCTTTGCAGAATTCGCGCATTGAGGCGCTCGAGCAGATGGTTCGCGCGCTCAGCCAGGACGTTTCAAACGAACGCCATATCATTGCAGGAATGGTCCGCGATTTGAGCCATGATGCCCACGCGCATCAAGGCGACCAGGACCAAAGGCAGACCGTCCTCTTGGACCGTATCGGAACGCTGGAGCAAGCCATGCTCGAATCGCGCGGGAGCACCACCGATCCATCTCTGGTGACGAAACTCGAGGACATCGAAGCAGCGCTTGAGCTTCGCCTGCAAGAGATGTCGCAATCGTGGAGCGTGCTGTCGCAGCGGCTGCAGGAACTCGAACTGGCCATTCGCGATCGTCCGCCGGCCGGCGGAGCGTCGATCGACGATCTGCGCAGCGCGGTCGATCTCAAGCCAATCTCCGACCGTCTCGACATCATTGAGGAGGCGCTTCTCGGCGATCATAGCCGTAACGGAAAAGAGCTTGGCGAACGCTTTGACCAGTTGCACGGCGATGTGCAGCGCGTGCTCGCGACATCGACCGATGGCGGGCAAAGCGAAACTCTCGTCTCCGGCCTCGACCGCGTTACCGGGTTGATCGACAAGGTTGACGAACAGCATCGATGGGTAGCGCAGGCGACGGCTGACATCGGCGACCGACTGGCGGCGGTCGAGCGCGCGCTCACTGGGCAAATCGAGACGGCTGCGGCCAAATATCAGGCCTACGCCAACGATCTCTCCGAGCTTCACGATGCGCTTCTGAAACTCAACCAGAACCAGCACACGCTCGCCGGATCGATGGACCAGTGGCGCACGGATTCCGCAACCGACGTCGCGAATATCTTGAACCGCATGGGCGAACTCGGCCGCGATGCCGCGCTTCCTGCCGAGACGCTCAACGCCATCAACGTGCATATGGACGCCTTGAACCGGTTCGTCGGCGCGCAATACCGGCGGAAGCATGGCTTTTGGCGTCGGCTGTTTGGCTCAGGCGATTGGATTGAGGCAAGCTGGCCGCCGCGGGAAAAAAAACAGGGCGGCAAGCAGGGAGCTGGCGTCTGAGCGTCCGATTCGACTCGTGCTGCAAGACATCGGTAACGCTGCCTGGTCAGAGGCGTTAACGCATCTGGCATGAAGAGTGCTGCTGGCTTGGGCAAAGTTCCAATCCAGCACATTCGGATCCATGAACATTCGCGCGCCGTTTGCCGTATCTCCCCGCCTAGCCGACATCCTGACGCCCGAGACGAACAGTTTCGGCGTGCTACGGTTCGCAATGCCGACGCTTGTGCTGATCTCGCACAGCTATCTCTATTCGGCGGGCACATCGGACGTCGAACCGCTGCAATCCTGGCTCGGGCGATCGCTCGGCGAATGTGCGGTGCAGGTCTTTTTCATCCTCAGCGGCGTGATGGTGGCGCAGAGTCTCGATCGTCGCCCCAACGTCGGCGATTTTCTCGTGGCGCGTGTGCTCAGAATTTTTCCGGCGCTGATCGTCTGTGTGCTGGCCACGGCATTTTTGCTCGGTCCGGCGGTCACGAAGCTGTCGCCCATCGAATATTTTACGAGTCCGGGACTGTTTGGATACATTGCCAAGACGCTGACGCTGTCGAGCGGCTCGGCGCCGTTGCCCGGAATGTTCGAGACGAACGCCTATGCGGGTTACGTCAACTCGTCGCTCTGGACGCTGAAGTATGAGGTGGCTTGCTACTTCGGCCTGGCTGCCTTGGGCGCCGCCGGTCTCTTCGAGCAGAGATGGCGCTGGGTTGTGGCTGTTGGGCTTGCCATCCTCGTCGCGATGGTTTCGCTGTCGCTGCCGAGCGATCCAGCAGACTTCGGCTTTGTCGAAAACTTGCGTTATTTCACCGTTTTCTTTTTCGGCGGTGTGCTGGCCTATCTGTTGCGATCGCATCTGCCGATCGTCGGCGGTTTGTTGCTGCCGCTGTTCATCGTCTTCGCGGTCTCGGTGCATACGCCGTTCGCCGAAGTTGGCGCATTGCTGTTCCTTGGTTATGGGGCGCTCTGGGCGGCGACGAAAACGTTCGGGCCCCTGCGCGGATTGTGCAACCGGTTTGATACGTCCTTCGGCATCTACATCTTTGCCGGCCCAATTCAGCAGACGCTGCTGTCGGCGTTTCCGTCATTGCCGCCTTTGCTTATCGCGGGAGTGGCATTCATTTTCGTTTTGCCGATGGCGTTCGTGTCCTGGATCTTGATCGAGAGACCATCGCTGCGTCTCCGGCCGCACGTGGCCAGCCTTTTGAAGACGCGCAACGGGACCGTGCAGCTCGCAGGTTGATCCAATTCGTTCGGTTCATAGGCGCAGGCGTTGAAATAACGAGCGCCATTCGTTCACCAACACCTGAGACACGGTCCGAAACGTCTTGAGATCCCTGCAGCGTCCGTGCTTCATTAAGAAAGTCTTAACGGGCGTCGCGTGGGGGCAAGGATGTTGCGTCGATATCTGATCACGAACGGCATCATGACCGTGCTTCTCTACGGTGCCATTTGGGCTTTCGTACCCTCCGTTTCGGGATTGGTTCACGCTGCGGGATCGACATTCCAGACATTCGCAATGAAAAGCCCGCTGCTGGGGCCGCTGATCTATCGCGTCGTGACCGTCAGCGGCCGGTGATCTCCAGCGTGCTCAGTCGCGTGGCGCTGCGGCTCTCTCAAGGCGATCGTTGATCGCTTCGCCGATCCCGTTGGTCGGGACAGGGGTCACAGCGATTGTTCCGGCGCCGCTTGCGTCGAGCGTACGGAGTGCTGCAAAAAGATTGGCAGCCGCTTCGATCAAATCGCCCGAGGGGCTGAGATTGATGCTGGCGCGGCAAGTTCCCGGAGCGACGTTTCCGAAAGCGAGAACGGCTTCGTCCGGGGTCCAGGTCTTGGCGTTGAGCCGCAGTTTGCTCCGTGGCGCGTAATGGCTGCGTAACTGTCCGGGCGATGAAAGGTGTGTTCCGCTCTCGTTCGCGCGGGCGATCTTTTCGCCGATCACCTGTTCTATCGCGTCCAGCGGCACCGCTCCTGGCCGAAGCACTAAGGGCCTTGCGCCAACGAGGCTCAAAACAGTCGATTCCAAACCATGTGCGGTCGGTCCGCCGTTGAGAATCAGCGTGGCGCTGTCGCCCAAATCGGAAGCGACGTGCTCGGCGCGCGTGGCGCTGATATGACCCGACCGGTTGGCAGACGGAGCGGCGATCGGCCGGTGCGCTTCCTTGAGTAGCTCGCGTGCGACCGGATGATCGGGTGCTCTGATCGCGATCGTCGGCAAACCCGCGGATACGAGATCGCTGACATTGGCTGTTTCGAGCTTCGGCACGACGAGAGTGAGAGGGCCCGGCCAGAAGGCTTCAGCCAGGCGGCGCGCCGTGGCTGAGAACGATCCGATCATCAAAGCCTGCTCAATGCCGGCGACGTGGACGATCAGAGGATTAAACGTGGGCCGTCCCTTGGCTGCGAACACGCGCGCGACGGCTTCGCCATTCGTAGCGTCGGCGCCAAGCCCGTAGACGGTTTCCGTCGGAAATGCGACGAGCGCGCCTGAACGGATCATATGAGCCGCTTCGGCAATCCATTCCGCATTCGCGGGCACGATCCTGCCCTGCATTGGCTTATTCACCCGGTTTGCTACGGCTTCTGTTCGGCATAGTGTTCAAAGCAACGCGCAGCGATACCGAGACACCATTCATGACTTATCAGGCTCCAGTAGACGACATCGCCTTCGCTCTCAAGACGGCAGCAAACTTTGACGATCTGATTGCTCGCGGGCTCTATCCAGGGCTTGATGCCGAAACGATCGCCGCCATTATCGAGGAGGCGGGTAAATTCGGCGCGGAGGTCTTAGCACCTTTGGGCGCTCTGGGCGACCGGGCAGGATCGAAGTTTGCTGAAGGCGAGGTGACGACGCCCGAGGGCTTTCGCGCTGCGTATCGGCAATTCTGCGGAGGCGGGTGGAGTTCCTTGCCGTGCTCGGAAAAATTCGGCGGGCAGGGCTTGCCGCAGGTCGTTTCGGCCGCCGTCGGAGAAATCTGGAACGCCTCGGATGTTTCATTCGGGCTTTGCCCATTGCTGACGCAAGGCGCGATCCATGCGCTCGAAGCCGGCGGGAGCGAAGAACTCAAAGCGAAGTTTCTGCCCAAAATGATCGCCGGGACATGGACCGGCACGATGAATCTCACAGAGCCGCACGCGGGTTCGGACCTCGGTCCGTTATCGACGCGCGCCGTGCCACAAGGAGACGGGACTTACTGCATCACCGGCACGAAGATTTTCATCACGTATGGCGAGCACGACATGGCGGAAAATATCATCCACCTCGTGCTTGCCCGTCTGCCGGATGCGCCCGACGGCACGCGCGGCATCTCCCTGTTTCTGGTGCCGAAGTTTCTGGTCAACCACGATGGCTCGCTGGGCGAGCGCAACGATGTCATTTGTGCGGGCGTCGAACACAAGCTCGGGATCATGGCGAGCCCGACGTGCGTGATGAAATTCGGCGAGAACGGCGGAGCGATCGGGTACCTGATAGGCGAAGAAAACCGCGGCCTCGCGACGATGTTCGTGATGATGAATGCGGCGCGGCTTGGCGTTGGACTTCAGGGTGTCGGCGTCGCCGAGCGCGCGACGCAGCAGGCGGTCGCCTATGCGAAGGAGCGCCGGCAAGGTAAAAAGGTCGGAGCCAACGATGCGCCCGGGATGTCTCCCATCATCGAGCATCCCGATGTTCGCCGCATGCTCTTGACGATGAAAGCGAAGACGCAGGCGGCGCGCATGATCTGCTATGCGACGGCGCGCGAGTTCGACATCGCGCATCGTTCCAGCGATGAGGTCGAGCGGAAAGCCGCGCTCGACAAGGCGGCGCTGCTGACGCCGCTCTCCAAGGCATTCTCCACCGATATCGCGAATGAAGTCGCGTCGCTCGGCATCCAGGTGCATGGCGGCATGGGATTTATCGAGGAAACGGGCGCGGCGCGGTACTTCAGGGATGCGCGCATCCTGCCGATCTATGAAGGCACCAATGGCATCCAGGCGATCGATCTCGTGACCCGTAAGTTGCCGCTTGAAGGTGGTGCGGTGGTGACGTCGTACCTGGCCGAGCTTGCCGTCGTTATTGCCGAGGTTCGTGCCTCTAACCGGCCCGAATTCGGAGCGATGCCGCGGCGATTGACCGAAGCGCTATCCGGGCTTCAGACGGCGACGTTATGGATGGCGCTGATGCTGCAAAGTGCGCCTGAATCGGCGCTCGCGTCCGCGACGCCGTTCCTGCGCCTGATGAGCCTCGTCGCGGGCGGCACCTATCTGGCCAAGGGCGCGCTTTCCGAGGAGGCATCGTCGCCGCGGGTCGCGATTGCGCGTTTCTTTGCTGAAAATTTGCTGACCGAAGCTGCCGGACTCGCTGAGTCCGTCCAGAACGGCGCTGATTCCGTGCTCGTCGATGCGCACGGCGCCGTGTTTGCATGACCACGGACGTCGAGATTTTGAAGTCGAATGGCGCGCAAATTCTCCGACTGACGCGTTCCGCCAAGAAGAACGCGCTGACGGGTGCGATGTATGCGGCCCTTTGCGATGCGATCGCGCGTGGCGATGACGATCATGCAATTGCAGCACACGTCATCTGCGGCTCGGGCGGCGTGTTCAGCGCCGGAAACGATCTTGGAGATTTTCTGGCGACCGCTCGCGGGACGGCCGATCTCAGCAAGGACGTTCTACGCTTTATCCGTCTGCTACCCGTTATCCGGAAGCCGCTGATTGCGGCGGTTGATGGGGCTGCGATCGGTGTTGGAACGACGATGCTGTTTCACTGCGATCTCGTTTATGCCACGCATGAAGCGACGTTTGCCACGCCATTTCTTGATCTTGGCTTGATCCCTGAAGCCGCGTCGAGCCTGCTGATGCCGACGCGCATGGGATACGCGCGCGCCTTCGAAATGCTGGCGCTGGGTGAAACGTTCTCGGCCGAACGTGCTCTCAGTGCGGGCTTCGTCAACAGGATCGTCTCCGCCGATGATCTTGAGGCGACCGCACTGGAAGCGGCGCGCAAGCTCGCTAAGAAGCCGCCTGAGGCGTTGGCTGTGACTCGGCAACTATTGCGCGGTAATCCGGTTGAGGTTCTGAAAACTATTGACAGGGAGGCCGTCGCGTTTCGCGAGCGGTTAAGCTCGCCCGAAGCCCAGGAGGCGTTTGCCGCATTCTTCGAAAAGCGCCCGCCGAATTTTCGCAAACCTGTGTAGTGCGCTCTTACGTGCAACTTGGCGGCGCGCTAGCATGGGCGCGGCTCGCGCGCAAATAAGAGAGAACAACAATGGCGTCACTCACGGGCAAGACCCTTTTCGTTACGGGCGCCAGCCGCGGGATCGGATTAGCAATCGCCAAACGTGCGGCGCGGGACGGCGCAAACATCGCGATCGCTGCCAAAACCACCGCTCCCAATCCGAAGCTCGAAGGGACGATCCATTCGGCCGCGAAAGAGATCGAAGATGCCGGCGGGCGTGCTCTCGCGATCGCTTGCGACGTTCGGCATGAAGAGGAGATCGCGCGTGCCGTCGAACAGACCGTCGCGACGTAC
This sequence comes from Hyphomicrobium sp., assembly GCA_025927515.1. Taxonomy (GTDB): domain Bacteria; phylum Pseudomonadota; class Alphaproteobacteria; order Rhizobiales; family Hyphomicrobiaceae; genus Hyphomicrobium_B. The sequence goes on along the minus strand of JAICLG010000046.1, from coordinate 3,555 downwards.
GGGGGAATCGACATTTGCGTCAACAATGCCAGCGCCATTTCTTTGACGCCCATTGCTGAAACGGATCCCAAGCGTTTCGATCTGATGTTCGCCGTCAATACGCGCGGTACTTTTCTGGTGTCCAAGGCGTGCCTGCCGCATCTGAAGAAGGCGAATAATCCGCATATTCTGACGCTGTCGCCGCCGCTCGACATGCAAGCGAAGTGGTTCTCGGGTCATATCGCGTATTCGATTGCCAAGTACGGCATGAGCCTGTGCGTGCTTGGGCTCGCGGATGAACTGAAAGAGGACGGCATCGCGGTCAACGCGCTTTGGCCACGAACGACGATCAAAACGGCGGCGGTCCAGAACATTCTCGGTGGTGACAAGCTGATGCGCATGAGCCGTTCGCCGGAGATCGTTGCCGACGCGGCCTATCTGGTTTTTCAACAACCGGCGAAGACATTCACCGGCAATTTTTTAATTGACGATACGTTTCTCTATTCTACGGCCGGGATAACCGATTTCGAGAAATACCGGATCGACGCTTCCATGCCGTTGGCGCCAGACTTCTTCGTGCCGGGCCATAGCAAGCCGCCGCCGGGCGTCAAGATTGCCCGGCTATCGGATCTCGGCCGATGACGACGGTGCTCATCACGCATCCGGCGTTTCTCATGCATGAAACTGGCCGAGGTCATCCTGAACGCGCGGAGCGCATGCGTGCCATCGATCGCGCGTTGGAAGACGAGAGCTTTTCTGCGCTCGTGCGACGGGAGGCCCCGTTGCGGGACGATGATGCATCGTACATCGCGATGGCGCACGGGGAGGATTATCTGCGGGACATCCGGGATTTCGCAGACCATGTCACGGGCGAGCCCAGATACATCGATGGAGATACGGCAGTTTCGCCGGGGACGTGGGAAGCCGCGAGGCGGGCTCTCGGTGCGGGGCTCGACGCCGTCGATTTGCTGATGGATGGAAGCGCCTCCAACGTTTTCTGCCAAGTCCGTCCGCCGGGCCATCACGCGGAAAGCCACCGCGCCATGGGTTTTTGCCTCTTCAATAATGTCGCGATCGCTGCCCACTATGCTCGCGCAAAATACGGCCTGGAGCGGGTCGCCGTCGTCGATTTCGACGTGCATCATGGCAACGGAACCCAGGAGATCTTCTGGTCTGATAAAGATCTCTTCTATGGATCGACGCACCAAATGCCGCTATTTCCGGGGACGGGCGCATTGCAGGAAACGGGCGTTGGCAATATCTTCAACGCGCCGCTCCGGGCAGGCGACGCGCGCGAGCACTTCGAGGAAGCCTTTCGCGACAGGATTCTCCGTCCGCTTCACGATTTCTCGCCGGATATGGTGCTGATTTCCGCGGGGTTCGACGCGCACCATCGGGATCCTCTTGGCGGGCTAGACCTCGTCGAGGGCGACTTCGGTTGGGCGACCGAAGCTCTGACAAAGGTCGCACGCCGCCACGCAAACGGACGAATCGTATCGATGCTCGAGGGTGGCTATGATTTGACGGGTCTTGCGCGTTCCGTGGCCGCGCACGTCGCGGTATTGATGCAGGCAGGCGCCTGAGCGAAGCTCTTGACGAAATTGGTTTTTAGGCAGGATTTTATGAACGAACCGAAATCGATGGCCAAGACTTTCGACGACATCAAAGGGATGACGTTCGAGGGCGCCTTGAAAGAACTCGAAGCCATCGTCGGACGGCTTGAACGGGGCGACGTCGATCTTGAGGAAAGCATCGCGATCTACGAGCGTGGCGAGGCTCTGCGGGATCACTGCGACCGATTGTTGAAGGCCGCGGAGGCCAAGGTCGAGAAACTGACGCTTGGAGCCGACGGCGCGCCGAAAGGCGTGACGCCTCTCGATAAAGACAACGGCTCGCGATTCTGAGGATTGATGTCAGGAGGCGGTTGATAGAACATTTTTTTACTGCGGCAAGCCGGCGCACTACTCGTCGTTTGGGCCTAACGTGTTCGGAAATGTATCAAAGGGCGTTATGAAACGGTGGCGGGTGCGTTCCCATAGCCCACAATCGCATGCCCGCCATATCAGGGTTATTCAGTGAGCAAGACACCGCTACTCGATCGTATCAAGACACCGCACGACTTGCGCCGGCTTCCGGAAGATCAGCTTCCGCAGCTCGCAGACGAGTTGCGCGCGGAGACGATCGATGCCGTCTCGGTCACCGGCGGGCATCTCGGAGCGGGCCTCGGCGTGATCGAGCTGACGGTCGCTCTGCATTGGGTCTTCAATACGCCGGACGACCGGCTGATCTGGGACGTCGGCCACCAGGCTTATCCGCATAAGATTTTGACCGGAAGGCGCGATCGCATCCGCACGCTGCGCCAACCAGGCGGTCTTTCGGGTTTCACGAAGCGCGACGAGAGTCCCTACGATCCGTTCGGCGCTGCGCATTCCTCGACGTCGATTTCGGCGGCGCTCGGCATGGCGGTGGCCCGCGATCTCAATCAAGGTACGAACAATGTTATCGCGGTCATCGGCGACGGAGCGATGAGCGCGGGCATGGCGTATGAAGCGCTGAACAACGCCGGAGCGCGCGACGAGCGCCTGATCGTCATTCTGAACGACAACGACATGTCGATCGCGCCGCCGACCGGTGCGCTTTCGGCATACCTCGCGCGGGCGACGTCGAGCGACACGTATCTGAATCTCCGTGACCACGCCAAGCAGCTCGCCAAGATGCTGCCGAAGCAGTGGGCGCGGCGTGCGGCTCGTGTCGAGGAATACACGCGTCACATCTGGCAAGGCGGAGCATGGTTCGAAGAACTCGGGTTCTACTACGTCGGGCCGCTCGACGGGCACGATTTCAGCCAGCTTCTTCCCGTTCTTAAGAACGTGCGCGACGCCCAGCAGGCGCCTATTCTTGTTCACGTCGTGACGAAGAAGGGGAAGGGCTACGGCCCGGCGGAAGCTGCTCCGGACAAATATCACGGCGTCAACAAGTTCAACGTCGTTACCGGTGCGCAGGTCAAGCCGAAGCCCAACGCGCCGAGCTATACGAAGGTATTCGCCGATAGCCTGATCGCGGAAGCGCGCAAGGACAAGCGGATCGTGGCAATCACGGCGGCCATGCCTTCGGGCACGGGTCTCGACCATTTCGGCAAGGAATTTCCCGATCGGACTTTCGACGTCGGTATCGCCGAGCAGCACGCGGTGACGTTTGCGGCCGGTCTTGCGACAGAGGGCTATAAGCCGTTCGCTGCAATCTATTCGACATTCCTGCAGCGTGCCTACGACCAGGTGGTGCACGACGTCGCCATTCAGAAGCTGCCGGTGCGCTTCGCTATCGACCGTGCGGGTCTCGTTGGAGCAGACGGCGCGACGCACGCGGGATCATTTGACGTTGCGTATCTCGGATGCCTGCCGAACTTCGTCATCATGGCGGCGGCAGATGAAGCCCAACTGGTCCATATGGTTGCGACGCAGGCGCAGATCGATGACCGGCCGAGCGCGTTGCGCTATCCACGTGGCGAAGGCGTAGGCGTCGATATGCCGGAGTTCGGTGTGCCGCTGGAGATCGGAAAGGGTCGTATCGTACGTG
>JAICLG010000064.1 GCA_025927515.1 Hyphomicrobium sp. | reverse complement strand
GTCTCGAACCATGATCGCGTCATGATCTTTGCAGGCGGCATCCCGCTGAAGGACTCGAATGGCGTCGTCATTGGCGCGATCGGCGTCTCGGGTGGCAGCGGCGTTCAGGATCAGACGGTTGCCGAAGCCGGTGCATCTGCGCATACGTGCTAAGCCCATCGGCATCCGCACACGATCATTCTTGGGCGAGGCTGCGTTTGCCTCGCCCTTTTGCTTTCGGAACATCGGCGGGATAAGGTTCGAACGTGTGATCGTCGCTGCTCAGCAACTTCATGTATTTTCGATTGATAAATAGCTTATGGATCCCTCGCTTTTCTTCCGCGAGGATGCCGATATCAACGAGCTGCTTTAAGTGGCGAGAGGCCGAAACGCGCTGTGCGATGCCTCTTTCGATAAGATGCGCAATTCGCGTGTAGGGCTGCGCGAAAATCGCTTCGATCAATTCTCGCGAATAGGCACTTGGCGCCCTGAGCTTTGCATAGTCCGCCGTATTGGCCATGAGATCGCGAACGGCGCGAATTTTCGCATTCGTCCACGTGGCAGTGGTTTCGACTGCAGTGAGCATGTAGACGAGCCAAGGCTCCCACTCTCCTTTCGTCGTCACACCTTGCAGAAGGCGATAATAGTCGCCCTTGGTCCGAACGATGTGCCGGCTGAGATAGAGCGTCGGAATGTCGAGCAATCCTGCCTGAATCAGAACCAGGATATTGAGAATGCGCCCCGTTCGGCCGTTGCCATCGGGGAACGGATGGATCGCTTCGAACTGATAGTGCAGCACCGCCATGCGGATGAGCGGATCGAGATCGTCGTCGGCGTTGGCGAAACTCTCCCAATTGGCAAGCAGCTCGCGGAGAACGTGTTCGCCTTCGGGCGGTGTGTAGATCACCTCACCCGTAAAGGTGTTTTTGAGATCCGTGCCCGGCGTCTTTCTGAGATCCATGTCGACGCCTTTGATGCGGCTGCAAACATCGATCGCGGTGCGTGCCGTCAGCGGGCGGCTCTTTAAAGATTCATAACCGCCGAAAAGCGCCGACCGGTAACGCACGGCTTCTTTGGCCGACGGATCGCCTCCGTCTTCTGCCTGGCTCGCCTCGCGAAACAGAGCGTCGTTTGTCGTGACGATATTCTCGATTTCCGAGCTGTCCTTGGCTTCGAGCAGTGGAATGGTGTTGATGAGGACCGATTGATCGGGGATGAGTTCACCAGCCCGCCGCAGCTCGGCAACGGCTGACCGCGCCGCTATGCAACGTTTCAAAACCGCCTTCGTCTCCAAATCTACCGGCGGCGGCAATTTCGGAAGAGAGTTGTACGGACGTTTGGAATTGGGCGACATATGTTCAAAAACCATTCAATGCTGAACATATGGGAGCCGTCATGTGCATCCTGTGAACATGATGCGGTTATTGTGTTCAAATTCTACCGAATATTGAACATAAAGGTGAGTCGCGTCAACGGATATGTTCATAAAATCACAAAATATGAACATAAGGTCTCCGATGTGTTCACGCCATGCGCATATGCGCAGTCATACGCACCGGAAACGGCCAAATGTCACTATATGCACCGCCTCCAATCGGGAGCCCTATCGAAACACAAGCCAACGGCTTGACCACTTTAACCTTTCAGGCTCTTTACCGCCTCAACCTAGTATAATTCCAGAGAGAACGGGCCACATGCCCACCGAACGCTACAACGCCCCCGACCGCGAACGTCACTGGCAGCACGTCTGGGAAAAAGATCAGATTTTCCAGGCTTCCGAGGATCAGGAGCAACCCAAATGCTACGTCCTCGAGATGTTTCCCTACCCCTCGGGACGCATCCACATGGGCCACGTTCGCAACTACGCGATGGGCGATGTTTTTGCCCGCTATAAGCGCGCGAAGGGCTTCAACGTCCTGCACCCGATGGGCTGGGACGCGTTCGGCATGCCCGCCGAAAACGCCGCGATGGAGCGCAAGGTCCATCCCGGAAAGTGGACCTACGCCAACATCGACACGATGCGCAGCCAGCTCAAGTCGATGGGTCTGTCGCTCGATTGGTCACGCGAAATCGCGACTTGCTCGCCGACCTACTATCGCCACCAGCAGAAGCTCTTCCTTGACCTTCTCAAGAAGGGCCTCGCGTATCGCAAATCCTCGAAGGTCAATTGGGACCCTGTCGACCAGACCGTGCTCGCCAACGAACAAGTCATCGACGGCCGCGGTTGGCGCTCGGGAGCACTCGTCGAGCAACGCGAGCTGACGCAGTGGTTTTTCAAGATTACCGATTACGCAGAGGAATTGCTGGACGACCTCGGCACGCTCGTCAATTGGCCGGAAAAAGTTCGCCTGATGCAGGCGAACTGGATCGGCCGCTCCGAAGGCATGCTGATCCGCTGGGCGCTCGAGAAAGAAACCGCACCGAAGGGCTTCACTGAGCTCGAAGTCTACACGACGCGCCCCGACACGTTGTTCGGCGCGTCTTTCCTGGCCGTCGCCGCCGATCATCCGCTCGCCAAGGCAGCTGCGGAAAAGAACCCGGATCTTGCCGCCTTCTGCGAAGAGTGCCGCCGCTTGGGAACATCGGTCGCCGACATCGAAGCCGCGGAAAAACGAGGCTTCGATACCGGCGTTCGCGCAGCCCACCCCTTCGACAAGAATTGGCAGCTTCCTGTCTACGTCGCCAACTTCATCCTGATGGATTACGGCACCGGCGCCATCTTCGGCTGTCCCTCGGGCGACCAGCGCGACATGGACTTCGCACGTCGCTACGATCTTCCGATCGTGCCCGTCATTCTGCCGCCGGGCGAAGCGGCGGAAACGTTCGATCTCAAGGGAAAGGCCTACGTCGAAGACGGCACGATGATCAATTCGCGCTTTCTTGACGGGCTTACGACAAAGGCGGCATTTGAAGAAATCGCATCGCGCCTCGAGAAGCAAAAGCTTGCCGATCGCCCGCAGGGAACGCGCAAGGTCAATTTCCGCTTGCGTGACTGGGGTATCTCGCGTCAGCGCTATTGGGGCTGCCCAATCCCGATTATTCATTGTGAAAAATGCGGTGTCGTCGCGGTTCCGGAAAAAGATCTGCCGGTGACGCTCCCCGAGGACGCGACGTTCGATAAGCCGGGAAATCCGCTCGAACGCCATCCGACGTGGAAGCACGTGACGTGCCCGACATGTGGCGAAGCGGCGACGCGCGAAACCGACACGATGGATACGTTCGTCGACTCGTCCTGGTATTACGTGCGCTTCACCGCGCCGGAGGCCGAGACACCCGTCGATATGAACGCTGCCTCTTATTGGCTGCCGGTCGATCAGTATATTGGTGGCATCGAGCACGCCATTTTACACCTGCTCTATTCGCGCTTCTTCGCCCGCGCCTTGTGCGACACCAACCACCTGACGTTCGCGACCAACACGCGTGAACCCTTCGCCGCGCTTTTCACGCAAGGCATGGTGACCCACGAGACCTACAACTCGCAGGACGGCTTCTGGCTTTTGCCGAACGACGTCCGCGTCGAAGGCGAAGGCGCGGGCCGTCGCGCCATCGAGATCGCAACGGGTCGCCCGGCGATCATCGGCGCCACCGAAAAGATGTCGAAGTCGAAGAAGAACCTTGTCGATCCCGACGACATCATTGCCCACTACGGTGCCGACTGCGCGCGCTGGTTCATGCTGTCCGATAGCCCGCCCGAGCGCGACGTCATCTGGACGGAAGCCGGTGTCTCGGGTGCCGGACGCTTTATCCAGCGCGTCTGGCGCCTCATCGACGAAATCCTCGAAGCCTACCCGCAGAAACCGAGCAAAAAGCCGGAAACTTTCGGTCCCGATGCGCTCGAACTGAGGAAAGCCGCCCATCGGGCCCTTGATAGCGTCGGCAAGGCCATCGAAGCGCTGCGCTTCAACGTTGCTGTCGCCAATATCCACGAGTTCTCGAATGTTCTCCAGGCGATCTTATCCCGGAACGAAGCGAGCGTCCCTTGGGCAGCCCACGAAGCGGCAGCCCTGCTCGTCACGATGATCGGCCCGATGATGCCGCATTTGGCTGAAGAATGCTGGGCGCGGCTCGGTTACAACACGCTCCTCGCGAACGAACCGTGGCCGGTCGCGGAGCCGGACCTACTCGTTGACGATCAAGTGACCATTGCCGTACAGGTGAATGGTAAGCGACGGGACGAACTCGTGGTTTCGCGCACCGCGAACCGCGAGGAGGTGGAAGCGGCAGCGTTGAAGCTTGGCTCGGTCGTCCGCGCTCTTGAGGGGCGGGCTCCGAAAAAAGTCATCGTCGTCCCGCAAAGGATCGTGAATGTCGTTGGCTGACGGGCTATGGGGGCGAAGAGGCGGACGCCGGGCGGACAACCGGCGGAGCGTCGTGTCGGCTTTCGGCTTGGCTGCGCTCTGCATTCTGAGCGGCTGCGGTGACGGCAGCAGCGGTTTCCGTCCGCTCTACGGATCCGCCGCTCTCGGCGGCGCCGCGACCCAGGAAAAACTTGCGACCGTCGACATAGCGCCGATCCCCGGCCGCGTCGGCCAAAGAATCCGCAACGAGCTGATCTTCCAGACGACAGGCGGCGGCAAGCCAGCCCCGCCGCAATACCGTCTTGATATCGCGATCCGCGAGTCGGTCGTCTCGACGATGGTGCAGATCAACGGCAACGCCGGTGCACAGATCTACAATATCGAAGCCTCCTTCAACCTCATCCGGCTGAAGGACAAATCGGTCATCGCATCGGGCAAGAGCTTCGGGCGAGCAGCTTTCGATCGCGTGACCTCGATCTTCGCCAACGTCGAAGCTCGTCAAGACGCAGAAAACCGCGCCGCGGACACTGTCGGCGAAGAACTTCGGACGCGTCTGCTCGCGATCCTCTCGACGACAGCTTAAGGCTTAAGAACAAGCTCCAGCGCCCCCGTTTACTCGCGAGCATTCGGCATGGTTGCCGTCAAAGCCCATCAGGCTGAAGCCTTCATGAAGTCGCCGCCGGCGCATCTGGCGGCTGCGCTGTTCTTCGGCTCCGATCCCGGTCTCGTCAGCGAACGCTCGTCGACGCTCGCCAAGGCGCTGGCCAATTGCGAAAATCCGCCGGGCGAAATCCTGCGGCTCGACGATACGGAGCTCGACAACGATCCCGGACGCCTCGAAAGCGAACTCCAAATGCGGCCGATGTTTGCATCGCGCCGCATCGTCCGTGCGATCGCCGGACGGCGGATCTCGGCGCAACTTCTGAAGCCGCTTCTCGGATCGCAGCCGCTCGAAGGTCTCTTGATCGTCGAAGCGGGAAATCTCAAGACCGACGACGCTCTCCGGACGCTGTTTGAAAACCTGGACACCTGTTTTGCAGTCGCCTGCTATCCCGACAGCGCCGCCGATATCGACAGCCTGATTTCCGATGTCCTGTCGTCCTTTTCCCTTTCCATCGACGCTGACGCGAGAGCCCTTCTTCAGCGCCGTCTCGGAGCCGACCGTGCGCTCTCACGCGCCGAAATCGAAAAACTGGCGCTCTACTGCCATGGGCGCCCGACGGTCACGCTGGAGGACGTCGAAAACGTCGTCGGCGACGCCGCCGACCTTGCGCTCGAACGCGTCGCGGAGGCGGCCGCCGAGGGCCGGACGCAGTCAGCGATCACCGATTTTGGCCGGGCGCTCGCCTCTGGTGAAAGCAGCCAAGCCGTCATCTCCATGCTGCAACGCTATTTTCTGAAGCTGCATAAGGTCAGAAGCGACGTTGATGCCGGTCAGCGCCTCGACGATGCGCTGAAGGCTCTGCGACCACCCATATTCTTCAAGCAGCGCGATGCTTTTTCGCGGCAAGTGCGCAACTGGCATCGGCCTCAACTCGATCAGGCTCTGCGTCGCATCGCCGATGCCGCCAAGGCCGCGAGACTGTCGCCGCGCCTCGAGGACGTTTACGCCGAACGCTTGCTGCTCGCTTTGTCCTCGATGGCTTCCGCCGCTGCTGCCGCGTCCCCACGCCGCTAAAGCCCGGGTTGCGACCCGGTTACGTGCTTCTATAGTGCCCGCAACAAAAATCAGGGGGCCACATGGCAGCGGCACGTTTTGACGTCATCGGAATAGGCAACGCCATCGTCGATATCATCGGCCGCTGCGACGAAGCTTTTCTTACGGATGTCGGCGCCGCGAAAGGCAGCATGCGCCTCGTCGGCGCCGACGATATCAAGCAGATCTATAAAAAGATGGGACCGGCCGTCGAAATCTCCGGCGGCTCGGCGGCGAACACGATTGCCGGCGTCGCATCGTTCGGCGGCAAGGCTGCGTTTCTCGGCACCATCGCCGACGATGAATTCGGAAAAATATTCGGACATGATATTCGCTCGATTGGCGTGACATTCGATGTCGCGCCAATTGCAAACGGAGCGCCGACATCGCGATCGCTCATTCTCGTCACTCCGGACGGCGAGCGCACAATGAATACGTTTCTCGGAATTTCTACGAGTCTCAGCGAAGCACAACTCAACGCCAATTTAATTCGCGAATCCAAAATTCTCTATCTCGAAGGCTATCTTTTCGACGAGCCGCAGGCAAAGCAGGCATTCCATTCCGCACTTCAAACTGCGAAAGGTTCAAATCGCAAAGTTGCGCTTTCGCTTTCGGATGGCTTCTGCGTTGATCGTCATCGCGGCGAATTTCTCAAGCTCATTCGCTCCGGCATCGATATTCTTTTCGGCAATGAGTCCGAGATCAAATCGCTCTATCAAACAGAGTCTTTCGATCTCGCGGCGAAAAACGCCAGCGAAGATGCGAAGCTCGCCGTATTAACGCGCGGCGAAAAAGGTTCGGTCATTTTCTGCGAAGCAAAGTCGATCGAAATAGCGCGCGAATACGTCCCCGAACTCGTCGATACGACGGGCGCGGGCGACCTTTACGCAGCCGGCTTTTTATTCGGATATGCGAAAGGATATGAACTCGCCATTTGCGGCCAGCTCGCAAGCCTCGCGGCGTCGGAAGTTATCAGCCATATCGGTGCTCGGCCCGAAGTCTCTTTGAACGAATTGGCCCGCGACAAGGGCCTTATTTAGAGTCCGAAAAAGAAATAGCAATTCGCGCCACAAGGATTGCCTTTTACATACCATTATTGATGAACATTGTTCAAATGGAGAATCTTTAGGGGGTATTTCGTGTCCATTTCGGCGGACTAATTATTTTCCCTGGAATTGGGGAATATCTTCGCGCACTGTCGGAATCAACGAATCGCTTCGTTTCCGAGGTTCGCCAGAATGCTTCACACACCTGGTCGTCGAGGTCGTCCAAAAGGGACCGGCATTGATGACAACGAGCGGCTAGCGCAGCTCGATGCACTCCTTCGAATTCATCCCGATTTGCGCCCGACGACAGCAATTCGCCAAATGGGATATTCGGACCCGTCGGCAATTCGCCGCCTTCGGGATAAATACAAGATCTTCGCGTTGGGCTCCGGTGTGGCCTTTGAAAATCTTGTCGCCTCGGCTCGATCTTCGACCGAGCCCAAGCTTACAGCATCACCGTCGCTGACGACGCGCTAATCCCAGATCCAAATCATCGCGACGGTATTCCTGTTTTCCACTCCTGTGATCTCTCAAGGCCGCTGCCCCAAGCGGCCCTTTTTTTTGCGCTCATGCTGGAGAATTTGGAGTTTAGAGCTTGCGCAGCGACGCGAGCTGCACGCGATGATTTTCACCCTTTTGCAGAATGAGCTGCGCGCGCCGCCGCGTCGGCAGAATGTTCTGTTTGAGATTCTTCAAATTGATGTTGCGCCAGAGTTGAAGCGCCGTCCGGCGAACTTCCTCGGGCGCCATCGCCGCGTATTTATGAAAGTATGCGCCCGGATCGCGAAAGGCCGTACTTCGCAGCCGCATGAAACGCGTCAAATACCATTTCTCGATGATCGCGGGATCGGCGTCGATATAGATCGCAAAATCGATGAAATCCGAAACGAAAGGAATTGTGCTTCCATCCAGCGGCATTTCCGCAGGCCGTAAAATATTCAAACCCTCGATGATGAGAATATCCGGCTGCTCGACGATAATTTCCTGGCCGGGAAGAACGTCGTATTGAAAGTGCGAATAGACCGGCGCCGCCACCTGCGCGACGCCAGATTTGATATCGCCGAGAAACCGCAAAAGCCGCTCGGTATCGAAGCTTTCCGGAAACCCCTTGCGGTCCATGAGGCCGCGCCGCTCGAGCTCGGCGTTCGGAAACAGAAATCCGTCCGTCGTCATGAGATCGACGCGCGGATGATCGGGCCATCGTGCCAGAAGCGCTTTCAGCACACGCGCCGTCGTGCTCTTGCCGACCGCCACCGACCCCGCGACGCCGATCACGAAAGGGACTTTCGTATCCTTGCGTCCGAGAAATTCTGAGCTGACCGAATGCAGCTTCTGCGCCGCGGCGACATAGAGATTGAGCAGACGCGACAACGGCAGATAAATCTGCTCGACCTCGTCGACAGAAACTTCTTCGATGATACCGGAAAGCTGTTCGAGTTCGTGCGGCTGCAGCGTCATCGGCGTGTCGGCTCTGAGCCGCGCCCACTCCTCGCGCGTGAAAACACGATATGGCGAAAACACCCGGCTCTCGCTTTTAGTGTCGTCCCCACGCACTCTGAGCGGCGTGCGGCTCGACCCGCGGATTTTCACGACGTGCCCTCGGACCGAGACGCCTTCTCGGTTAATCCGGATGTGCCCATGCGGCCTTCGAGGACCTTCAACACGTCGGCGAAGGCGACCTGGCGGCTCTCCAGCAGAACCAGAAGATGGTAGAGCGTATCCGCAGCTTCGGATTTCAACGCGGCCGTGTCCTGTCCCAGCGCGGCGATGACCGTCTCGACGGCTTCCTCACCGAACTTCTTGGCGCAGCGCTCTGTGCCCGCCGTCAGCAACTGAGCCGTATAGGATTTCTGCGCGCTATCGGAACGCCGCGACTTAACGAGCGCGGCCAACCGCTCCAACGTGTTCGTTTCACTCATAGACTTCATATCTCGCGGCACTACAGACGGCCGCCACGGCCTCACACCATCAAGCCACCGCCTGAGCGTCAAGCAGCGACCGCCAAGATTGCAGCAAAAAGCTTAAAAACTCAGCCCCCGCCCAGGCGCTGGCGAATATAGTCGAGCTGGTCGAAGTTGCCATATTTGACGATCAGCGTGCCACTCTCCCCCGACGCACGCCTGATCTCGACTTTAAGCCCCAGCAGATCCGTCAGCTCTTTTTCGAAGGCCTTGGTATCGGCATCCTTGTCTCGCGGCTTTCGCGACACCGGCGTTCTGACGTCGCCGCCGAGATCATGCACCATCGCCTCGACATCGCGGACATTGAGGCCGTCATCGATGATCTTCTTGGCCAGCGTTTCCGCATCGTCGCGGCCGATCAGGGCTCGCGCATGGCCCGCCGTCAGCCGCCCTTGTTGTACAAGCGCCTGAACTCCATCAGGCAGGCGCAGGAGCCTCAGCGTATTGGCGACATGGCTACGGCTCTTGCCGATGATCTCCGACAGCTGCTCCTGGCTGTACTCGAAACGCTCGACCAGTTCGCGATACCCGGTCGCTTCTTCGATCGCGTTGAGATCCTGCCGCTGAACGTTTTCGATGATTGCGAGTTCGAGAACTTCGCGATCCGTCAGCTCGCGAACGATTGCCGGGATCGTATGAACACCGGCTTTCTGCGCCGCCCGCCATCGCCGCTCGCCCGCAACGATTTCATATCCCCCGGCCGTTCCGTTCGGCCTGACGACAATCGGCTGCACCAAGCCCTTCGTGCGGATGGATTCAGCGAGCTCCGCCAGCTCATCGTCGCGGAAATCCTTACGAGGATTGAGAGGGCTGGACTTGATCTCGGCAACAGCCAGCATTCGCTGTTCGCCTTCCGGCGGAAGACGATGACCGAGAGGCGCCGGTTCTCCGATCAAAGAGGCCAGGCCGCGGCCAAGTCGGCTCTTCGGTACAACGGAGTTCATCTGCTGGTCGTCCCCTGCTTGGTCAGTCTTTGTCTTGCGTATCGAAGTCTTTGTCTTAGGCCGCTTTAAACCGCTTCTCCCGCTCGATGATTTCGGTCGCCAAGCGAATGTAGGCTTGGCTTCCGGCGCAATCGTAATCGTAGAGAAGCAGCGGCTTGCCATGCGATGGCGCTTCCGCCACGCGCGTGTTTCGCGGGATCATCGTATCGTAAACTTTCGGCCCGAAGAACGCGCGGACGTTCGACGCGACTTCCTTCGACAGCGCCGTGCGGGAATCGTGCATCGTCAAGACGACGCCCTGAATTTCGAGCCTTGGATTGAGCGTCGCACGGATCTGCTCGATCGATTCCTTCAGCTGCGAAATACCCTCAAGAGCGAAAAACTCGCATTGCACCGGGACGAGAACCGCGTGCGCCGCGGTCATCGCGTTGAGCGTCAACACATTGAGCGACGGCGGACAGTCGATCAGCACGTAACTGAAATGCGTTTCAGGCGGACGGTTGCGCTGTTGACCGACAAGCGCCGTCACGGCATCGCGCAGCCTGAACGGCCGCCCTTGCGGATCGCCCCCCAGCGAACCTTCGATGCCGACGAGATCGCTGTTCGCCGGAACAATGAAGAGATTGGGAACGGCCGTTTTCAGGACCGTATCGAGGATCGTCGCACTACCTGTCAGAATGTCGAACGAGGTCTTGAAACGCGACTCGGGATCGATGCCGAGGCCGGTCGAAGCGTTGCCTTGCGAATCGAGATCGAGCACGAGGACGCGCTCCCCGACTGCTGCAAGTGCAGTGCCGAGGTTGATCGCCGTCGTCGTCTTGCCGACGCCGCCCTTCTGATTGGCGACGGCAACCACACGCGGCCCTGCGCTGGTGCTACCCGCGCTTGAAACGTAGCCAGCCACGGGATTACCCCTCCCTCTTGGGCTTCAACGCCTTGAGCAACACGACTCGGGCGCCCTCATCCGTCACGCTCGGCTCAAGCGCGTAGTCAAAACGCCAATCTTGAACCGCCTGCTCGATCTCGGCCGCGACGTCACGGCCTTTCAGAAACATCGCGAGCGTCGAAGACTTGAAGTACGGCGCCGCAACCTCAAGCAGCCGCGGAAGCGGAGCGAGCGCACGCGCCGTAATACAGTCAACTGAGCTTATCTTAACGCGAGTCTCTGGATTTTCGATTCGCATGCACAGGATGTCCACAGTGATACCGGTCGCACGGGCCACCTCACGCAGAAAAGCCGCTTTGCGACTGTCGCTCTCGACCAGGATATGGTGAGTCGCGGCCTTTTCGGCACCTAGAATTGCGAGCACAAGTCCCGGGAAGCCCGCCCCGGAGCCGAGATCCAGCCACTTCTGGGCGTCGCTCGGCCGGAATTTCCAAAGTTGCGCGCTGTCCGTGAAATGCCGGTGCCAGACATCGCCCAACGTGCTCGGGGCAACGAGATTTATCGTTTTTTGCCAGCGTCGTAGCAGATCGGCATAAGTCACCAGCCGGTCACGCGTTTCACGTGAAATTCCGAAGGCGGCTTGAAATGATTCGGGCGAATCGATTCGGCCAGTGGGTGCCATCACGCCGACTTGCGGTTTTGGCCGGCCTTGATCCGCGCCAGCAGCGTCAATACGGCCGCCGGCGTGACGCCCTCGATCCGACCGGCCTGCGCAATGGTCGCCGGCCGATGCTGAACCAGTTTCTGACGTACCTCGGCCGAAAGACTTGGAATACCCGAATAATCAAAGTCTGTCGGAATGCTGACGGCTTCGTCGCGCTTCAGTTGCGCGACGTCCTCATCCTGACGGCGAAGGTAAGCGGCATAGCGCGCGTCGACCTCCAGCTGCGCTGCGATTCCGGCATCCAGATTGCCGATCTCCGGCCAAATGGGCTTGAGCCGCTCAAGCGAGATATTCGGAAATGACAGCAGCTCGAACGCTGTCCGCCGTCGCCCGTCCCGGTTCACCGACAGGCCGTGGCGACCTGCTTCGGTCGGCGTCATTGAGAGTTGGTTCAACAAGTCAAAACCGTCGCCGAGTGCCTTCGTTTTGGCCTCGAACTGCGACTGCCGCCGGCTCCCGATACACCCCAGCGCCACACCCGCAGGCGTTAGCCGCTGATCCGCGTTATCGGCCCTGAGCCTCAGCCGGAATTCCGCCCGCGACGTGAACATGCGGTAGGGCTCGGAAACCCCACGCGTCACGAGATCATCGACCATGACGCCGAGATAACCTTGCGTGCGCGACACGACAAAAGGCTTGCGCGCGCCACTAGCAGCAAGCGCCGCATTGATTCCCGCGAGCAGGCCTTGCGCGCCCGCCTCTTCATACCCAGTCGTGCCGTTGATCTGACCAGCCAGAAACAGACGCGCCAGACGCCTCACTTCGAGGCCCGGCGTCAACTCCCGTGGATCGACATAATCGTATTCAATCGCGTATCCCGGACGCTTGATGACGACGTTCCGAAGCCCCGGCATCGTCTTCAGGAACGCCTCCTGAACCTCGGCCGGCAGCGAGGTCGAAACGCCGTTTGGGTAGATCGTATCGTCGTCGAGCCCCTCAGGTTCGAGGAAAATCTGATGCGAAGACCGGTCGGCGAAGCGCACGACCTTATCCTCGATCGACGGGCAGTAACGTGGCCCGACGCTCCCGATTTGGCCCGAATACATAGGCGAACGCGCAAGATTGGCGCGAATGATGTCGTGCGTCTCAGCCGTCGTGTAGGTGATCCCGCATGCGATCTGGGGCGTCGTGATTCGCTCGGTCAGGAACGAGAACGGCACTGGATCGTCGTCAGCCTTCTGCATTTCAAGGCCAGACCAATCGATCGATTTGCCGTCGAGACGCGCAGGCGTTCCGGTCTTCAGCCGCCCGAGTTTCAGCCCCAAGGCATAAAGCCGATCCGACAGCTTCAACGCAGGTGCTTCCCCAGCGCGCCCGGCCGGAAT
>JAICLG010000138.1 GCA_025927515.1 Hyphomicrobium sp. | reverse complement strand
GACGCTCTCCGGCGGTACGTGCTCATAGGTTTCGGGCGCCTTGATCAGCGCCGAGGCATGAATGCCGGCCTTCGTTGCAAAGGCGCTTTCCCCGACATAGGGCGCGTGCCGATCCGGCGCTTCGTTCAACACCTCATCAAGCACGCGGCTCGCATGCGTCAGCGTGCGCAGCTTTTCCGGCGTGACCCCGGTCGTGAAAGCATTGGCAAATTCGCTCTTGAGCAACAGCGTCGGAATGATCGACGTCAGATTGGCATTGCCGCAGCGTTCTCCAAGACCGTTCAGCGTCCCTTGGATTTGCCGGCATCCCGCCCTCACCGCCATCAACGTGTTGGCGACGGCGTTCTCCGTGTCGTTGTGCGTATGAATACCGAGGCTTTCACCCGGCACGTGCTTCGCGACATCAGCGACGATGCGCTCGATTTCGTGCGGCAGCGTCCCGCCATTGGTATCGCAGAGCACGACCCAACGCGCGCCCGCGCTGAAAGCCGTCTTCGCGACGGCGAGCGCGTAATCGCGGTTGCCCTTATAGCCGTCGAAAAAGTGCTCGCAATCGATCATCGCCTCGCGCTGTGTCTCGACAACGGCGCGAACCGATTGCTCGATTGTCTCGATATTTTCCGCTTTCGAGATGCCAAGCGCGACACGCACCTGATAGTCGGACGCCTTGGCGACGAGGCAAATGCTGTCCGCCGAGGACTGCAGCACGCCCTGGAGCCCCGGATCGTTCGCCACGGAACGTCCAGCGCGCTTCGTCATGCCGAAGGCCGTGAAACGCGCCGACTTGAGATCCGGCCGCGACGAGAACAGCTCGGTGTCCGTCGCGTTGGCGCCGGGAAACCCGCCTTCGATGTAGTCGACCCCGAGTTGATCGAGCACACGCATCAGCCGGCGCTTGTCTTCGAGCGAGAAATCGACGCCCGTCGTCTGCGCGCCGTCACGCAGCGTCGTGTCGAAAAGATAGAGGCGTTCTTTACTCATGATGGTTCCGCCAGACTCATGACGGTTTCGCCGGGGCCTTGGCTTTGCTTTCCTTGAGCGGCTTTACCATGGTCGTATTCGAAAGCCACTGATCCTCGCGCGGAACGGAGTTGCGCCGAACCGCTGCGTAGCCCCGCCCCTGGAAGAACGGAACCGCCGTATCGCTGGCGTCGACCGTGATCGCCTCTGCCCCGCGGGCTTCGGCAATCTTCTCTAGCGCACCAGCGAGCGCCGATCCGACCCCTTCCCCGGCGAAATCCGGATGCACATAAAGCATCTCAATCGTTTTATTGTCCTTAAGGGACCCGAACCCGAGGTATTCCCCATCGAGGTGAACGACCAGCGTGAGCATGCCGCCGAGACGAGCACGGAACTCGCCGGGGTCGGCTGCGGATGCCGCCCATGCGAGGCGTTGGTCCTCGTCATAATCGTCGACCGTCAGTTCTTCGATGCTCTGGCCAAAGAGATCGCGAAGCGCCATGGCGTCGGCGGGCAGGAAAGGACGAAGCGGAAAGTCTTCGGACATGGAAATAGTATCGTGGCAAAGCCGAAAGTATCGGCGTGATTGGCGACCCAAGCTCCCGCTCGGCCTATCGCTAAGGGCAGGAGGATGCAACCCCTGCGTCGCGTCGCACGGATGAGCTGCCGCAGGATCGGCCGTCGCTATGTTCTTAATCGTATCCCGGCGCCAGCTCGGATCTACGGCAGATCAGAGCTTATGAGCCATGCGAGCACGCTTGGTCTCAAGATAGCGCTTGTTGAACTTGTTCGGCACGATGATGATCGGCAGCCGCTCGACGACCCGGATACCGTGCGCCTTCAGCGCCTGCTCTTTCGCCGGATTGTTCGACAGCAGCTTGATCTCCGAGACGCCGAGATCGCGCAACACGCGCGCCGTCAAACCGTAGTCACGGCTATCGATCGGCGCCCCGACTTCGATATTGGCTTCGACCGTATCCAAGCCCCGATCCTGAAGCGCGTACGCCTGGATCTTCTTGAACAACCCGATGCCACGGCCTTCATGGTAAGGCACGTACACGATGATGCCGTAAGGCACCTCGGTCACGACCTTCAGCGCGGCTTGGAGTTGCTGATAGCAGTCGCAGCGTAGCGAGTGGAAGATGTCGCCCGTCACGCAACCGGAATGCACCCGCACGACCGGCACCGACGCCGAGCCGTTCGCCGCCTTCGGGTCTCGGTGGATCAGAACGAGAATCTGTTCTTCGTCCGACTCGCCCTGATAGGCGTGGGCCTCGAGCATCAGCTCACGCCCTTGGTATTCGATCGGAAGAATAGTCTCAACCGACCAATCTGCTGGCAGCTTCACGGACGTCAAGGCACCCGACTTCATTGTTGCTGTTGCTCCGGGGTTCGTCACAAGCATATGCCCCATTCAAGGCGAGAAGGCAAAGCCTAGAGGTTGATAGGGTATTTGATGTTCCCTGACCCGAAAGGGTTCCCGATAACCATCACTAACTATCGCCTGCTCTAAATGGCCGCGATGGACGTGCGAAAGAGGGGGCAGGATGCCGCGGCATTGGCTCGCGCCGCCCCAGTCTTTCACATCGGCCGGAGCCTAAGCGGCCCCTCCTTAAGCGACTGGCGTGCAGCCTTCATCCCATCAGGCGTGCGTATTCGATCTTGGGACAGCGATCCATGACGACTGTAAATCCGGCTGCGCGGCCCTCGGAAGCCGCCTGCTCGTTGATGACCCCAAGCTGCATCCAGATGACCGTCGCTCCGAGCCTGTCCTTCGCCGCGATCGCATCTTGCACGACCTGGAGTGCGGCCTCCGGGGTACGGAAAATATCGACGACGTCGATCGGAGCCGGCACCGCTGCGAGGTTCGCGCAAACGTCCTGGCCGTGGATCGTCTTGCCTGCAATGCCCGGATTGACAGGCCGCACCGCGTAGCCTCGTCCAATCAGATACTGCATGACGCCGTAGCTCGGCCGCTCAGGCTTGGCACTGGCGCCGACGACCGCAAACGTCTTCACGCGCTTAAGGATGCCACGCACGTCGTCGTCGCTCAATCCATCGATGCTCATGCTTCAGGCTCCGGAAGGGTGACGCGGCCATGTGCGTCGAGCGGCATGAAAGGATTGTGAGCGACCTCCCAGATATGCCCATCCGGATCTGCAAAGTAGCCTGTATAGCCGCCCCAGAAAGCTTTCTGCCCAGGCTTCAACAGTTTCGCACCCGCCGCGACGGCTTCGCCAAGCACCTGATCGACCGCGGCGCCCGAATTGACGTTGTGGGCCAGAGCGACACCGGAAAATCCCGCTGTGCCTTGAGGGACAGAAGCATCCTTCGCAAGCGCCTCGCGACCAAATAGGGCGAGCACGACGCCCCCTGCATCGAAGAACGCGACCGACGATGCTACACTCGCGGCCGATGCCTTGAACCCCAGAGCCTCGTAGAATTTGCGCGATCGCTCGACATCATCGACTCCGAGCGTGACGAATGACAACCGAGGCTCCACGTCACTGATCCTTCCAATCGGGCGACCGCTTTTCCAGAAAGGCGCAGATGCCCTCTTCGGCATCGGCCAGCATCATGTTTTTGACCATGACCTCACTGGCGACAGCGTAGGCTTCTTCGAGAGGCATCTCGGCTTGCCGGTAGAAAGTTTCCTTGCCGATTGCGACCGTCGCTTTCGATTTAGCAGCGATCTTCCGCGCCATGCCGAGCGCTTCCGGAATGACGTCTTGCGCATGAACGACCCGATTGACAAGGCCGTAACGCATCGCTTCCGCCGCCGTCACGGCCTCCCCGAGAAGCAGCATCTCCATGGCATGCTTGCGCGAGATGTTGCGGGTCAGAGCCACCATCGGCGTCGAACAGAAGAGGCCGATGTTGACGCCCGGCGTCGCAAAATCGGACGTCTCGGATGCGATCGCCAGGTCGCATGTCGCCACCAGTTGGCATCCGGCCGCCGTTGCACGGCCCTGAACCGCTGCGATCACCGGCTTCGGACACCGAACGATGCTTTGCATCATGGCTGAGCAAGCCTTCATCGTTTCGCGAAAGAAGGCCAAGCCTCCGTCCTGATCCGCGCGGCGTGACGTCAGCTCCTTTAAATCGTGCCCCGACGAGAAGACGCTGCCCTTGGCTGCAATGACGATCGCCGCGAGTCCCGGGTCGCGGCCGGCACGCTCAATATGCTCGTGAAGATCGCGGAGCAGTGCTCGTGACAAGGCGTTGCGTGCCGTGGGCCGGTTGAGCGTCAGCAGCGCAATCCCGGATTCGATCACTTCGAAGGCGAGAACCGGCGACGCGTCTGGCGAGCAATTCTGCATCAAATCTGCCTGTGCGCGAGTGGCGCCGGGCTCGATCGGGCGCTACTGCAACGCTTTCTCGATCTCGGCCTTGTGGGCCTTCACGATAGCAACGTTTTCCTTGAACTGCAGCTTCGGTGTCGTGCTGATCGCCTCCGATAGCTCGTCCAGGAGCTGCTTCTTGTCCTTATCCGGAATGCTCGAATCCTTCTCGACGTCGTCACGCTGTTTTTTCAGCGCCTCGACGAGATCGACGAACTCGCCGGTGCTGGGGTCGAATCCGGCCATAACGAGCGAGATGTTGGCTGCAACGTCATCCAGTTCGGCGAAATTGCCGAACCCATGCTTTGTTGCGATGGCTTCCAGTACGGCTTGCAGCGCCGGATCAGGCGTGTCGCCCGCCGACTGGATTTTCGAGGCGATTGCTGCGAGATCGGGCTGCGCAGCAATGAAATGCTGGACCTGTTGTTCGGTCAGCTTGATCTGCTTCACGTCATCGGTCGCCCCGGCGCTGGCGTCTGGGGTGCCCTGTTGGTCCGTAGAGGCCGCAGCCGGAGGTTTCGTCGTATCCTGCGCCTGCGCGGTCCCCAGACCTAGCGCAATACCTAGGGCGACGACCGCCCACTTGGCCACCGAGACCCGCATCGAGTTTCTCCACGTTGCCCGTCCAGCCATCGGCGGGTTGACCGACCTGACATGGTGACTGAGACAACATCAAGAAACCATTTAGTCGACCCAAGCGATCCGCCCTCGCCTTCGCTGGAGACACAGCAGCGTCGCCGCAGTCGGTGGAGCTAAATACTTGGCAAAAATTTCAGAAAATCTGGTCGCGCAGGCGCTTCGGCAATGAACGCCCCCAAGACCCCTCGTCTGCCGGCAGCCTAAAGCCTGACGCTCTATCAGGTCGATCGGCGAGCTCGCCACCCCATGGCGGCGCTGAACGCCACGGATCGAATATAGATTGATACCAACCACTTGGGATCGAGATGCTTCATCTCGAGGACCCGTTCGCGACGAAGCTGACGCACCTCGACGAGAGTTTCGGCCAGCTCTTCGGTAGCTCCGAATATGATTTTGCGCGGACTGGATAAGGTCGCAGCCATTCTCAACCCCCCGATATGTGAGACACGACGCGCTCTAACGTGCAGTACACTGAAGGCAAGTTTCCTTAAACTCAAGATCATCATTTTCTTTACACAGGTAAAAACCTGCAGACGATGCGCCTTGGCCACGAGTCTTGTTGTAGCCTAATACCACATAGAGGTATTATGTTACCGAAGTCCATATTTGCCTGAATTCACGACATTTTTTGCTATGCCGCAGCGTTTAAACTTGCAATTGCGCGACGATCTTTGTATCCAACGCGCTTTCCGGACTGGCTTTCGATCACCCGATGATATCCAAGCACCGGTCCCAGTCCCGCCAAGGAGCTTCAAGTCCAATGTCTACCTATGTCGCTAAGCCGGCCACGGTGGAGAAGAAGTGGGTCCTCATCGATGCCGAAGGGCTCGTTGTCGGCCGCCTCGCCGCTCTCATCGCGACGCGCCTCAAGGGCAAACACAAGCCGATCTACACGCCGCACGTCGACTGCGGCGACAACATCGTCGTCATCAACGCCGAGAAGGTCGTCTTCACCGGCGCCAAGCGCGAAGACAAAATCTACTACAAGCACACCGGTTATCCGGGCGGCATCAAAGAGCGGACGCCGCGCCAGATCTTCGACGGCAAGCATCCCGAACGCATTATCGAGAAAGCCGTGGAACGCATGCTGGCGCGCGGTCCTCTCCACCGCCAGATCATGCGCAACCTTCGCGTCTATAAGGGCAGCGACCATCCGCATGTCGCGCAGAACCCGGAGAAGCTCGACGTCGCGAAACTCAACCGTAAGAATGTGAGGGTCTGAGATCCATGGCCACCGAAACAAAGACCCTCGCCGATCTTGCGAACGTCAAGACCGCCGAACCCGAAGCAGCGCCCGTCCGCATTCAGAAGCTCGATAAGCTTGGCCGCGCCTACGCTACCGGCAAGCGCAAAGATGCCGTCGCACGCGTCTGGATCAAGCCGGGCAAGGGCGTCATCACGGTCAACGAGAAAGACTTCAAGGCGTACTTCGCACGGCCGGTGCTGCAGATGCTGTTGCAACAGCCGCTCAACATCGCCAACCGCGCGACGCAGTACGACATCCGCATTTCAGTTGCCGGTGGCGGCCTCTCCGGTCAAGCCGGCGCCGTGCGCCACGGCATTTCCAAGGCTCTGACCTATTATGAGCCGGAACTTCGCGGCGTCCTCAAAAAGCAGGGCTTCCTGACGCGCGACAGCCGCACCGTCGAGCGTAAGAAATATGGCCGGGTCAAGGCTCGCAAGTCCTTCCAGTTCTCAAAGCGCTAAGTGCTCGCCAAGAACATCCAAGACTTCAAACAGCCCGCCTCTCCGGCGGGCTGTTTTGTTCGCACCTGTTGCAGCCAAAGGGTTGCCGCAACGGCAGGGCGGTGCCACATACCGGCATATTCTCATCGGCCCGTGGCGCTCGCAGCCGGATTTTCGGAGACATAAATGGATTGGCTGCTGCACGGCATCAACGAGCTTTTGTCAGTGCTCGCCGCCGATATTGCCCACCTCCTCTCGCCGCACTGGTGGCGCACCCACAGCGTACCGCTCTTCAATATCCTGATGATCGACCTGACGCTCGCTGGCGACAATGCCATCGTCGTCGGCATGGCCGCATCGCGCGTCGAACGGTCGATGCGGACCAAGGTTATCTTCTGGGGCATCCTCGGGGCCGTCCTACTGCGAATTATCTTCTCGAGCGTCGCACAGCAGATGCTGCAGGTGATCGGGCTGACACTGGCGGGCGGCATTTTGCTCTTGTTCGTCTGCTGGAAGATGTACAAGCAGATCGCGGAGGCGGACACGCACTCCATTCATGAGGTCGAGAAGAATTTGGCCTCGTCGACCCCTCCTGCGAACGCGATGAGCTTTTGGGGCGCGCTCTGGACGATTATCCTCGCCGATCTGTCGATGTCGCTCGACAACGTGCTCGCAGTCGCGGGCGCCGCAGGAGAATCGACGCTGGTGCTCGTCATCGGCCTCGGCATCGCCATCGTTTTGATGGCTCTCGCATCGAACTATATCGCTAAGCTTCTTGCGCGTTATCCGTGGATCGCGTGGGTCGGCCTGCTTATAATTCTCTACGTCGCGCTCGATATGATCTATCGCGACAGCCACCGGATCGCGTGCGCCAACTATGGCATCGGCTGCTCGGAATCGATTTGGAAGGGCATTCTACACCGGCTCGGGATTAACGGCTGAGATGACGGCGCAAGTTTCGCAGGCCAGCAAGGCCGCCACCATTTTCATCGACGGAGAGGCCGGCACCACCGGGCTCGAAATCCGCGAACGGCTGGCGGGCGTGCGTGGCATCAGCGTCAGGAGCATCGATCCGGACCGGCGTAAGGATAAGTCCGCGCGCGCCGAAATGATGCGCAACGTCGATCTCACCGTGCTCTGCCTGCCCGACGATGCGGCAAGAGAAGCCATCGCCCTCTCTAATTATCTCGGCGCCGATGCGCCGAAGATCATCGACGCTTCGACCGCGCACCGCGTGGCTCCCGGCT
>JAICLG010000136.1 GCA_025927515.1 Hyphomicrobium sp. | reverse complement strand
TCTGGACGACGGTGTTCGCGAAATAGGGAGCGAACAGGAACGTCTGCACCAAGGTGTAGTGCGGCTGCGTGGCCCAATCGAAGAGCATCCACGAAACGCGAGCGCGGCGCGGCGCACGAACGGCCGTGTCGCCCGCCGCGGACCTTTCATCCGAGGCCGAGCCGCTGAGATCGGCTGTTGCCATTGCTTCCCTCCGCCGTGCGATGCCCTCACGGGGTTCTAGCACAACGCAACGTCAGTTCCGCAAAACGATCAGATGATCAGGAAGCTCATTGGGATCGATCGAACCTGGAGGGAAGTGTTCTGAGAGATGCGCGCCGATCTGCTCGATCGCGCGAACGAAGCCGTCCACGGCCCGGCCTTCGCCAATTGCGCGCGTGAATTCATTGACAATGGCTTGCCACGTACCCTTCGGCACCCGCGCGTCGATACCGGCATCGGCGATGATCTCGACACGTTGCTCGGCGACGGAAACGAAAAGAAGGACGCCGGTACGCCCCGCCGTCGTGTGCAGGTTCTGGGCGATGAACTGCTCGCTGGCACGCCGCCGGGCGTTGGCGTTGGCGATCGACTTTGGAACAAGCGCCATGCGCACCTTCGGGTGCCAAGCAAGCGCCAGAAGCGCCAAAAAAACAAAAAGCTGAATGAGAAAAATCAGCTGCACATTCATCCAGGTGAAATGAATGAGCGGCCACGGCACGATAAGAGCCAAAAGCGCAGCCCACATAAAGGGAATGTGCTGATAGCGACTGCTCTTCTCGGCGATGACAGCGACGATCTCGCCGGACGTGGTCCGTTCGGCGCTGGTGATCGCCTCGGAAATCCGCTCGGCATCCGTGCTGCTGATGAAGCTCATCGGTTGCAACCGCCTTGTTGTTTCGCCATTGCGCTACCAGCTCCCGGATGCGCCGCCGCCACCGAAATCGCCGCCGCCACCTGACCACCCGCCTCCACCACCGCCTCCGGACCAGCCGCCACCCCAGCTGCCCGAACCTCCTGGAATAAAGATGATGCCGCCGCGACGGCGCGGATTTCCGGGCATGCCGGGACCCATAGCGCGCGCGTTGCGATAATTGATCCACATGATCAATGCCACAATGAGGAAGAAGACGAGCAGGTGCATCATAGCCGTCGGATCGTCGTGCGGTGTCCGTCCGCCCGCCGCGCGCCGCTTCACCTCTTCCGGATCGCCCAGGAGAACGGTCTTGATATCGCGCACGCCGTCCTTGATGCCGCCCGCATAATCGCCACGGCGGAATTTCGGGAGAATGGCATTGTGAATGATCAGGGCCGACATCGTGTCGGTCATGAAGGGTTCGAGGCGGCGGCCGACCTCGATGCGAACTTTATGATCGTTCGGCGCGACGATGAGCAGGATGCCGTTGTCCTTGCCCTTTTGTCCGATACCCCATTGTCTTGCGAGGCCGATGCCGTAGTCCTCGATGGAATATCCGTCGAGGGAGTTGACGGTGACGATGGCGATCTGATCGGTCGAGGTTTGTTCGATCGCGGCGAGTTCACTCTCTATGTCCGCCTTATCCGAAGCTGAAAGAAGACCAGCCTGATCGGTGACGCGGCCGGTCAGCTTCGGATAATTCGGCGCCGCGGATGCCGTCGCGACGAGAGCAGACGCGGCGAGGGCCGCGAGAAGCACAACGCGTATGCCTGTCTGAAGCTTGCGGCGTGATGCCAAAGACCGAGCCGCGATTGCTGCGCCAATCATGGAACGGAGTTCCGCGAAGTGGTTGAGGATCGGCACCGCTATGGCTTGCTGAAGTCGACCTTCGGTACTTTCTGTTCTTCTGCTGGAATGTCGAATGTCGCCATTTCCTTCGCTGACGGGTAGAGCGCCGTTTTCCAGAGGCGGCCGGGGAACGTCGTGATCTCGGTATTGTAGTTTCGGACCGCCTCGATGTAGTCGCGACGCGCGATGGCGATGCGGTTCTCGGTGCCGGCAAGCTCACTCTGCAAGGCGAGGAAGTTTTGCCCGGACTTGATGTCGGGATAACGTTCGACGACCGCCATCAGCCGCCCGAGGGCGCCGCCGAGGGTCGCTTGGGCGTCCTGGAATTTCTTCATCGCATCGGGGTTGGTCAGAATGTCGGGCGGCAATTGAACGTTCGTTGCCTGCTTGCGCGCTTCGGTAACCTCGGTCAGCACGGTCTTTTCTTGATTAGCAAAGCCCTTCACGGATTCGACGAGGTTCGGGATGAGATCGGTGCGCCGCTTGTACTGGTTGAGCACTTCGCTCCAGGCGGCCTTGGCCTGCTGTTCGTAGGTCGGAATCGTGTTGATGCCGCAGCCTGCGCTCGTCAGCGCCGCTACGACGACCGCGAGAAACGCGAGCGGTCTGATGATAAAAATTCTGCTCGTTACAGTCATGGCGCGGATCGTCCCTCTGTTTTGGCGCTCCAAATCGGGCGCACGCGCAGTGAGCTTCGCTGGGCGGGGAAAGCCCGTCACTTTCCTATGAGCTTCTACCGCTGCATTCAAGCGTCAGTGCGAATACCTGAAACGCTCTCTCTACAACGCTTAGTGACGTTATAATTCGTAGGCAGAGTTCGTGCTGAGTTTGATAAGTGGGAGCGACCAAGAACGTCGAAGAACGACAAAGGCCACGTTCGAATATGGCCTTTTCATTTCGAGAATTCTTAGGTGGGCAGCTGGTTATCCGAAGGCCGGTGACTAGGGAATAGCTGTTTCCACTTCGAGAGCGATACGTCGATGTGTATCGGGAAGGCCGTGGCAAATACCGGGACGCTGAAAACCGCGGCCACCATAATCACACAGGCGAGCGCCGCTTGTATGACCTGAATGAAGTGCTTCAATCGACGCACCCTCTTTGACTTTGCGGATGCATGATCTCGTAGGAGTATGGCGTGAGATTGGCGTATCTACGGTCCGCAAGAAAGTGCGACGCTGATCGCGCCGCACTTTTAACGCTTACCGCCAGCGGCAAATGCGGTGTCCGTGCCGCCACCAGCAGACGCGATGGCGATGACGCCAAGGGCGACGCCAATAGACGTCCTGCGTCGCCGATGCTTGCTTGGAAAGCAAGTTCAGTGCATGCACGTTACTGTTGACGGTCGCGCTGGCGTACCCGCCGCCAAGCACCATCGCCGCCGCAACAATGATTACGCCCAACATTGTTTTCATGCGTGCTCTCCTGATTGCCGGCGTCCACCTTGACGCCCGCGCTGACTATAGCGTTCGGGAAGCCGTGGTAACTGCATACGTTTTTGTAAACTGTCGATTTTTATAACGGGGCGGCAATTTGGTGACGGCCGAGACAGAACACAATAACGCGCATTCATAAAATTCGAATATCACGAGATCGGTTTATTGCAGGACTATTGGCTACCAACGGAGCCAATCGAGAGGCTTCGGACCGCGGCAAAAATCTCTGTGATGTAAATAGTAGCAGCGCCGGCCGTCGAAATAATCATCGCTATAAAATGGATCGCCGGGATAGGTCGAGAAGCCAAACCGATAGCCGTACAGCGGGCCGGGTCGGCCATAGACTCGATACAGATACGAATGATGGCGGTAAAGCCTGTGGTGTTTGTAGTGCTTAACGGTATGCGTCTTGTGCAAG
Source organism: Hyphomicrobium sp. (assembly GCA_025927515.1). Classification (GTDB taxonomy): domain Bacteria; phylum Pseudomonadota; class Alphaproteobacteria; order Rhizobiales; family Hyphomicrobiaceae; genus Hyphomicrobium_B. The sequence continues at coordinate 4,334 of JAICLG010000136.1, read as the reverse complement.
CGGGGATGATGCGAAGAAGCAGAGGACGTTTCGGCGATCGCGTGTGACCCGAACATCACCAGTGCAATGCCTGCGGATACGAATGCGCTCATGCTTTTGTTCATGTGCTGCCTCTTTGGCCTTTCCCGCGCATGCTCTTATGCGACTCGAGAATAAAGGGTTACCTTAGACTGTGCGCAAGAATGGCTCCGGACGGTTAAATCCGGAGCCAAACGCGAAGGGGTAAGACAGTGAACGCTTAGTAATCGCAATAGCGGCGGCCATGTCGCCAGTAGCAATCATAGCCGTAGCCATAATCGTCGTAGTAATCGTCATAGTACGGGTCGCCGAAGTAGATGCCCGGACCCCAGCCATAGCCGTAACCATAGCCCCTTCCACCTCGCCAATGCCCGCCATGCCCGCCGCGGTGACCGCCAAAGTTGCGGGCTACGCGGTTGCCACCGAAATGGCCGCCGCCGTAGTTTCCACCACCGCGGCCTCCGCTAAAGTGAGCCCCTCCGCCACCGCCGCGGCCTCCGCTGAAGTGAGCCCCTCCTCCACCGCCACCGCCGCGGCCTCCGCTGAAGTGAGCCCCTCCTCCGCCACCACCACCGTGGCCTCCGCCGCCTCCACCGATTTGGGCGGCGTCAGCCGCCGGTGCAAAGGCCGCCAGCGACAGAGCTGCGCCCGCGGCGGCCAACATGCTTACATATCTTTTCATACGAGCCTCTTTGTTTGTCGTTTTCGAGCCGCGCTTTGATGCTCATTTCCGTTGTTCAATAAGCTGCTCAACGGCTCGCCATTGATGGGCAACGTCCCGTCCGTGGGGAGGTTTCGCAAAATGAAGAAATCGCGGGCTTACCGATTTGTGATGAAACCCGCGAATGCCGGTCGCGCGCGAGAATGCGTTAATGCGCCACAGATTTGGAACGCTATTCAGATCGGCATTCGAAGCGGCGATACGATGAGGGCGGAACATACGACCTCACGGCGTGTTGGCTTTGAAATAACGATTGGAGGAAAGCCATGAAACCCTTCCTGGCCGCAGCCGCGGCTATCGCTGTGTTCTCGATCGCCCCCGCATTTGCGGCAGAAAACGATCCGAACGCGAGCACGGGCAAACCCGGATCGAGTTCCAACCCGACCCCTGCTGCCAACAATAGCAATATGAATTCGTCGGGTTCGTCATCGATGGGCACCGCGGGCTCGTCGGCGGGGTCTTCGGCGGGCACGTCTGGTTCCAGGCAGATGCCCGGAGCATCCGACAGTGCCAAGCCTGACTCGAGCTTGTCGACGAACGGCAACAAGAGAAAGCAATAAGGCGTTTCAGATATTCCGGACATGAAGCGACTGAGGGGCCCTGCAATTTTGCGGGTCCCTTCGTGCGACAGGCGTCTCCCAGGTGAGAAGACGACTGGGAGCAGGCAAAATAAGTCGCGGGCGCATTGGTAGGGCCGACGAGAGTCAGCTGGTGGGCAAACCCCGCTTTGGCCGAACCGGAACTGTCCGCGTCGTGATTGGAAGCTTTGCACCGGCAACCGGTGGGGGCATGCGCGGGTGAAACCGCGATAGTTTAGTGGTGCGGCAGAGTGCCGATCATTTCCGTGGGGTTGCCGGAAAATCCAGTCATACTGGAGCGGGCGAAGGGATTCGAACCCTCGACCCCGACCTTGGCAAGGTCGTGCTCTACCCCTGAGCTACACCCGCAATTCCGTATGCACCGGCACCTTGCGGCGCCGAGAGACACGCCTTATGGCGCATGTGCCCAGGCATTGCAAGGGCCCGATGGGGGTCGGCTATGAGGTCGCAGCGGCGGCGTGGTTTCGGCGCGATTCCCGGCGCCTCGAAGCGAAGGAGAGACACGCGTGCCCCTCAGCAGGGATGAGCTTCTAGATCGTTTGGCAGCGCTCGGTATCGAAACGGAAACCGTCGCGCATTCGCCGGCGTTCACCGTTGCCGAGAGCAGCGCCATCCATATTCCGCTGCCTGGTGCGCATACCAAGAACTTGTTTCTGAAAGACGAGAAAGGCACTCTCGTTCTTGTTGTCGCAAAAAGCACGACGGCGATTGATCTCAAGGGTCTCGCAAAGCGTCTTGGAATGGGCCGGTTTTCATTCGGAAAGCCCGAGCTGCTCAGGGATGTGCTCGGCGTTACGCCAGGATCCGTTACGGCCTTTGCCATTGCGAATGATATCTTCCTGCGGGTAGCCGTGGTGATCGATCAGGCGCTCATGGACGAGGAGAGCTTGAATTGCCACCCGCTTGAAAATACAGCGACGACGAATATTGCGCGCGATGACTTGTTGCGGTTCATTCGGTCTACGGGCCATGAACCCCGCATCATTGCGCTGAATGCCACGGAAGATGCGGCGAGGAGATGAGTTTGATGGAGTTCGGTAATAACCAATCACGTCCGGGAGCGGCCGGAGGTGACGTTATCAAAGATACGACGACGGCTTCATTCAAAGCCGATGTGGTCGACCAATCCAAATCGGTACCGGTGATCGTCGATTTCTGGGCTGCCTGGTGCGGGCCCTGCAAGCAACTGACGCCGGTGATCGAAAAGGTCGTGCGCAGCTACAGCGGCAAAGTCCGGCTGGTGAAGGTCAACGTCGACGAAAACCAGGCCGTCGCCGCGCAACTCCGGGTGCAGTCGTTGCCGACGGTGCTTGCGTTTCGAGACGGCCAGCCTATTGACGGTTTCGTCGGCGCGCAGCCCGAGAGCGCCGTTAAGGCTTTCGTCGATCGGCTTGTCGCGGACGACGCGGAGACCGGGATCGGCGAGCTGTTGAAGTCGGCCGACGAACTGCTGGAGCAGGGAGATCTGCAAGGCGCGGCGGAAATTTTCGCGGCTATCCTGCAGGAGGATCGCACCAATGCGGAAGCGTTGGCGGGTCTCGCATCCTGTTATCTGCGAAGCGGCGATACGGAGCGGGCCAAGCAGACGCTGGGTCTTGTGCCGCCGGATAAGCGCGACATTGCCGCCGTCAGAAGCGTCGAGGCCGCCGTCCTGCTTGCCGAAAAGACGGCGAGCACGGGCGACCTTTCGGCGCTCAGGGAGCGCCTCGGGCAAAACGCCAAAGATCATCAGGCGAGGTTCGATCTTGCCGTCGGCCTTGCGGCGAACGGTCAAAGGGCTGAAGCCCTTGATCTTCTGCTCGATCTCATCAGGATGGATTCCAAATGGAATGACGAGGCGGCGCGCAAGCAGCTGTTACAGTTCTTTGATGCGTGGGGCCCCAAGGAACCGCTGGTGGCCGACGGACGTCGCAGGTTATCCTCACTCCTGTTCAGTTAAGCTCGCGATGGCGCGCGGAGATGATTTGATTTGACGCTTACAGACCGCTACACCCGCCCGGCCGATCTACCGGCGAGAATTCCCGTGTTTCCCCTTCGGGGCGCAATTCTTTTGCCGCGCGCGACGCTGCCGCTCAATATTTTCGAACCTCGATACGTCAGCATGATCGACGACGTCATGTCGGGCGAGCGCATCATCGGCATTCTGCAGCCTATGCTGGCGGGTGACGACGATCAGGAAAGTCCGATCGACAAGTCGGCGGGCTTGCGCTCGGTCGGCTGCGCCGGACGCGTGACGTCCTATCAGGAACTCGACGACGGCCGGTTGATCATTACACTGACGGGCATTGCGCGCTTTGAATCCATCAGCGAAGCCGAAACCGACGAACCCTATCGCATTATGAGCGTGAGCTACGACCGGTTCGCCAGCGATCTCACGGAGGGTTTGGGCGAGGAACTCGTCGATCGGCAAAACCTGCTGCGCGTGCTCAAAACGTATCTGGAGGTCAATCGCCTAAAAACCGATTGGGCAACAATTCAACGCGCATCGAACGAATTTCTGATCAACGCACTTTCGGTCATGTGCCCTTACGGACCGGAAGAAAAGCAGGCGCTTCTTGAGGCCAAAGATCTACGATCGCGCGCCGAAGTTCTGGTTGCGCTCGCGGAAATCGATCTGGCGTCGAACGGCAGCAGCGGCACGACGTTGCAATAGCGGGAGCGTCGGCGATGGCATCTGAAACCTTCGAAAACGAGGACGAGCAAACGGACGCCGTCGATCCAAAGCTTCTTGAACTGCTCGTCTGTCCGCTCACCAAAACACGATTGACCTACGATGCCAAGGCGCGGGAGCTGATCAGCACAGCCGCCGGATTGGCGTTTCCGATACGGAACGGAGTTCCGTTGATGATCGAGGACGCAGCTCGTCCGCTGACGGATGATGATCGCAGAGGGCGGTAGACGTTCCTTCGGCCGACGTTAAATTAGCGCCTTAACCAAGTCTCTTTAGAGTCCGTCAAACATCAAAGTCGAGTGTCTCCTGCATTTTCAGGGGCGGC
>JAICLG010000092.1 GCA_025927515.1 Hyphomicrobium sp. | reverse complement strand
GTACCGCATGTCGGAAGTCGTTTCCTTGATCAACGACCGAATGGGGCGATTGGAAAACAAGAAGGATCTGACCCCCTATCGCAACCTGAAACACCGCATCGAGGCGATTTCTCAGGATGCGCGCTACTCCTTCATGTTCGGATCGCTGACCGTTTACGACAGCATGGCCCAGGTGCTCGGCCGCATCTTCCGCATTCCCGTGAACAACAAGCCGATTACGATCCTCGAACTGACGGGCATTCCCTCAGAGATCGTCAACGTCGTTGTGTCCGTGCTTTGCCGGCTGACGTTCGACTTCGCCCTGTGGAGCGAGGGCCAGGTGCCCGTGACCCTCGTCTGCGAGGAAGCGCACCGTTATGTCCCGCTCAATGCCGCACTCGGTTTCGAACCGTGCAAGCGCGCCATCGCCAAGATCGCCAAGGAGGGCCGCAAGTACGGCGCCTCGCTTTGCATCGTGACGCAACGTCCCGCCGAAATCGATCCAACGATCCTGTCTCAGTGCAACACGGTCTTTGCGCTCCGCATGTCGAACGATCGCGACCAGGAGATCGTCGCGTCCGCAGTCGCCGATACGGGCGCGGGACTTCTGGAGTTCCTTCCGTCGCTCGGCCAGCGTGAAGCCATTGCGTTTGGTGACGGCATGGCGCTGCCGGTCCGCATCAAGTTCGACGAACTTCCGCAACACGCATTGCCGCGATCCTCGACGGCACGCTTCACCGAAAGATGGCAGAAGTCGATCGGCGACGACGGCTTCCTGGATCAGATCGTCGAGCGCTGGCGCATGTCCGGCATTCCCTCGAACGACAATGCCTATAGCCTGTCGATGATGGCAGACGCTCTCAGCATTGGCAGCGGAAACGGCAAACCCGAGGCGCCCATTCCGGATGCTCACCCGCCGGACTCTGCGGCGCTGCCATCGAACGTCCCATACCCCGCCATCAGTCAGCCCGCTTCCCGCCCGCCGATGCCGCCTCAGTTCCGCCGCGATGCCTCGTCGCCGCCGGGGCTTCCCGCCACTTCGACAGAGCCACGGACCGAAACGAACGTTCCGGTTCCAGTCGCCAGCGAACGAAGCGCCCGCAATCCCGCATCGGCACCGCCCGCCCCCAATGCCGGTCCAGGAAGGTCTATGGCAACCGCCGCCTCGTTGCGCTCCCTCCGTGACAGGCTGACGCGACCGAACGGCTGAGCTTAGCCGTCTTTCGGATCAATTCTTGCAACCGTTGAAGCAATCCGCTTCGCTTGGCAGAGAGCCCGCCGTGCAGGCGAAACATCCGACCGTTAAAGGACGGCGTTCACCTGACGGCTGCATAACCATAAACTTGCCGCTGGCGGCGCTGCCTTTTAGAGCTTGATCGTAATTTGGGGGTCCGGCACATGCGCAATATCTACCCCGTGATACTTTCCGGCGGTTCCGGGACCCGTCTTTGGCCGCTTTCGCGGTCGATGTATCCGAAGCAATTCATCCGCTTCTTCGACGGCCAGAACGGCAGCTTTCTCTCGGCGGCGCTGAACCGGCTGAAGCAGACGTCGGGATTCCAGGCGCCCATCCTTCTCTGCAACAATGATCATCGCTTCCTCATCCGCGAGGAAGTCGAGCGCGCCGGTATCGATCCGTTCGCGATCATCCTGGAGCCGACCGCCCGCAACACGGCTCCAGCGATCGCCGTTGCGGCGCTTATCGCGCTTCGGGAAAATCCCGACGCTATCCTCACCGTCATGCCGTCCGATCACCAGGTGAAGGACGAAGAGCTTTTTGCCGAAGGCGTCAAACGCGCGGCCGAAGTGGCAGCGACCGGAAAGCTCGTCCTTTTCGGCATCAAGCCGACCGAACCGCATACCGGCTACGGCTACATCAAACAGGGAAGCGAGCTTCCCGGCTTCAACGGCCACGCCTTCGGCGTCGAGGCTTTCACCGAAAAGCCGGATCGGGCGACAGCGGAAACCTACCTCGCGTCGGGCAGCCATTTCTGGAACAGCGGCATCTTCGTCCTGAACGCCAAGACCTACCTCGACGAGATCGAGCGCTTCCAACCCGAAATATTACAGGCAGCCCGGGCGGCGCTCGAAGGCGCGCAAGAAGACCTCGGCTTCCTGCGCCTCGACAAGACCGGCTTCGCCTCGGCGCCCAACATCTCCGTCGACTACGCGGTGATGGAGAAAACGGCAGCCGCTGCGATGCTGCCGCTCAACGTCGGCTGGAACGACGTCGGCTCCTGGACTTCCCTCTGGGAGATCGCACCCAGAGATGACATGGGCAATTACATCAAGGGCGACGCCGTTCTCGAGGATACGACCGACTGCTACGTCCATTCCGAAAAGGCCATCGTTTCGACGATCGGCGTCAAGGATCTCGTGATCGTCGATACGCCCGACGCCCTCCTCGTCGCTGACAAGACGCGCACGCAGGACGTTTCGAAAATCGTCCAACGCCTGAAGCAATCGAACCGCAAGGAGCAGGAGCAGCATCTCCGAAACTACCGCCCTTGGGGCTATTTCGAGGCGCTAAACATCGGCCCGCGTTTTCAGGTCAAGCTTCTGCACGTAAAGCCCGGCGGCAAGCTGTCGATGCAAATGCATCATCACCGCTCCGAGCACTGGATCGTCGTGCAGGGAACGGCGAAGGTCGTCATCGGCGAACGCGAGCAGTTGGTGCGCGAGAACGAAAGCGTTTACATCATCGCGACGCAATGGCACCGCCTCGAAAACCCCGGCAAGGTGCCGGTGGAAATCATCGAGGTGCAGATCGGCACGTATCTCGGCGAAGATGACATCCTGCGCGCGGACGACATCTATCATCGTGCGCCCGACGAAACCAAATAGCAAAACCGTAGATAGAAGCGCCTATTTCTGGCCGTCCGAAGGTCGCAACGTAAAGATGCGGCCGCTCGGTGACGGCGGCGGCGTTTCGGCCGGACGCTCCGGACTCGGCGGCGCATCGTGGACGCCCTCGGTGCGTGTTGGCGCAGGTGCGGGCCCCGAGCTTTCTTCGACTTTGTCGCGGAAATTCCGCCAGCTCGCCGGGATGCACCCGAGATAGATGAGCGTTATCGCCGTCAGCGTCTGATAGGGGTAGGTGAACAGCATCGCGACCAGCCCCACGGCGATCACGAAAATCGGCAACACCCATTCGCGCCCGACGCGTTCGCCAAGAAGCTTTCCGGAATACGTTGGGATCGTCGATACCATCATGAACGAGATGAAGAGCGTATAGACGAGCACAATCGTCAGAGCCCAGCGCGCTTTGAGTTCATCGAAGCCGAGCTGATAGATATAGACCGGCAGCAGAACGGCGATCGCAGCGGCCGGCGTCGGCATTCCGCTGAAATAGTTCGATTGCCACTTCGGCTTTTCTTCATCGATGGCTGCGTTGAAGCGCGCCAATCGAAGCGCCGAAGCGAGCGCAAAGATCATCACGCAGATCCAGCCAGCGCTTTTGAGATCGCCAAGGCCCCAGTTGAAAATGAGGAACGCCGGAGCAACGCCGAAGTTGACGAAATCCGCGAGGCTGTCGAGTTCGGCGCCGAAGCGCGACGACGCCTTCAGCAGGCGCGCGATGCGCCCGTCGATACCGTCGAGACAGCCTGCGAACACGATTGCCGCCAGCGCCAGGTCATAACGCCCTTCGATGCCCATGCGGATCGAGGTCAGGCCGGCGCAAAGCCCGAGCAAGGTGAAAAAGTTCGGCACCAGTATCCGCACCGGCACCTGCCGATGCCGGAACAGCGAGCGACGCCGCCGCCGCTGCGTCTCGGTTTCCACCAGTAATGGTTCATCCGGGTCCATGGCAGGTCTCCTTCGACCACGCGCAACGGGCAGTAATATACCGCCTAAGCCAGCCGGGCTTCGCGCTCAGGCTCCGTAGAGTGAAGATCCGCCAAAACCGTCTCGCCCGCAACCGCTCGTTGCCCAACACTAACAAGAGCGACCTTGCCGGGTGGCAGATAGACATCAACGCGGGAGCCGAACCGGATAAGGCCAAATCTCTGGCCCGCCCCGACCGTTTCGCCCGTCTGCGAAAACGTCAGGATACGCCGTGCCACCAGCCCGGCGATCTGCACCACACCGATTTCACCGTCCGACGGCGTATCGATGACAAGAATACGGCGTTCGTTATCCTCGCTCGCCTTATCGAGCGCGGCATTCAAGAACGCGCCCGGAACATAGAGCGAGCGCACAATACGCCCGGCGACGGGAGCGCGATTGATGTGCACATCGAAAATCGACAAGAACGTCGAGATGCGCACGCGCTCATCCGACCCCATTCCGAGTTCAGCCGGCGGCGTCACCTTGTCGATCGCCGAAATCTTACCGTCGGCCGCCGAAATGACGAGCCCCGGACGAAGCGGCGTCACGCGTCGCGGATCGCGAAAGAAATAAACGATCCACGCCGTTACCAGCGCCGCAATCCAGCCGAGTGGCGGGTAGATCAAAAAGAACAGCAGCGTGACGACCGCGCCGATGCCGATAAACTTGTGCCCGTCCGGATGCACCGGCGAAAACGACTCGAAAATAGTATCAAGAATGCCCTGGTGCTCGGACACATATCCCTCCTGTCATGCGTTTCGATGAACGAAGCGCACGAATTATGAAATCGGTACGGCGACGAATCGAAGATCGCCCTTGCCGTCCTCGACGCGAAGCAGCACGGCCTTCCGCCCCGACTTTCTCACTTTAGCAACGCTGGCCGCGACGTCGTCCGGGTCCGACACCGCCGTTTGGGCCGCTTCGACGATGACGTCTCCCGGTTTGATGCCCTTTTTCGACGCCGGACTTTGCGGATCGACCGCCTCGACCACCACGCCTTTGATCTTGCTGTCGAGTCCATACTTCTGTCGGAGCGCGCCGGTCAAAGCCGAAAGCTTGAGACCCATGATCGCCGCCCCGGGGGGCAAATCCTGCTCGCCTGAATCCTTCAGATCGTTATCGTCATTATCCGTTGCTTCGAGGCGCCCGACGGTTACCTGGACCGTCTTTTGGTGCCCGTTGCGCAAAAGCTCGACGTCGACGCCTTTTCCGATCGGCGCCTGCGCCACGAGCCGCGGCAAGCCACGCATCGTCGTCACGTCCTTGTCGTCGAACTTGAGGATCACGTCGCCGGGCTCCAGTCCGGCTTTGGAAGCCGGGCCGTCGGGCGTCACAGCGGCGATCAACGCACCGCGGCTCTCGTTCAGGCCGAGCGTCTCGGCGATGTCATCTGTCACCGACTGGATCTTGACGCCGAGCCAGCCGCGCCGCACTTCGCCGTATTTCTCCAATTGGTCGATGACGTTCGCGACCGTGTCTGACGGGACGGCGAAGCCGATGCCGATCGAGCCGCCCGTCGGCGATATGATGGCCGTATTCACGCCGATCACCTCGCCATCCATGTTGAACAGCGGCCCGCCCGAGTTGCCCTTGTTGATCGCAGCGTCCGTCTGCAGGTAGTCGTCATAGGGCCCCGAGTTGATGTCGCGACTCTTCGCGGAAATGATTCCCATCGAAACCGAGCCGCCCAGCCCGAACGGATTACCGATCGCCATCACCCAGTCGCCGACTTCGATCTTGTCCGACGACCCGAACTTCACATCGGCGAGCGGCTTCTTCGGCGTGACCTTGAGCAGTGCGAGGTCGGCTTTCGTATCGCGGCCGATGATCTTGTCGACCTTCAGCTTCGTACCATCGTGAAAATTGACTTCGATCTCTTCGGCGCCTTCGATGACATGGTTGTTGGTGACGATCAGCCCTTGCTTGCCGTCGATCACGAAACCCGAGCCCAGCGACGAAATTCTGCGATCCTCATGCGGAACGCCGCCGCGCTTATTGAAAAAGTCGTCGAAGAAATCTTCGAACGGCGCGCCCTTCGGCACCTTCGGCAGCGGCACGCCGGACGGACCCTTTACCGTCTGCGACGTCGCGATATTGACGACGGCATCGATCAGCTTTTTGGCGAGCGGCGCGACGGATGCCGGGCCGTTCTGGAACGCCTGCGCCGGCATCGGCACCATCGCGATTGCCATAACCGCGCCGAGGCATAGCCGATACAAAAACGCAGAAACCGTTCGGGTCATTGCAGAACTCCGGGTCCAAACCACATCAGGCCGCCAGCCCCAGGGTGAATTGGCGCAAGATCAAAGCCTCAGGATGGCGATGCTAGCATATTGCCGCCGCCCGGGGACAAGTCGGCAGGGGTTATCCTCGGGCGAGCCAGACGAAAAAAACCCCGGCCGCCACAGCGGCCAAGGCAAAGGTCTGGATGGGACCGTTGCTCCGGTTGGCAATGTCGGTCACCACACGCCGGGCGGCGTCCGGGGCAAGAGCCCAGAACAGCCCCTCGAGCACGAGAGCGATTCCCAACCCGGCGAGCAGATCGTTCATTGCTGTGGAGCAGGAGAAGCGGATCCCGTGGTGGCGCCTGCGGAGGCAGAGGGAGCCGGCCCCGCCGCCTTCGATGTTTGCCGTCCGTTAGGATCCTCGAAATACCGGAAGAAGTCGCTGTCGGGAGACAGCAGCATGCGCGTATCCGAGGGCTTGATCGCCGCCTTGTAGGCCTGCATCGACCGGTAGAAGCGGAAGAAATCGGGATCGCGCCCAAACGCTTCTGCAAAGATACGGCTGCGCTTGGCTTCGCCGTCGCCGCGGATTTCGTCCGACTTCTTCGTCGCTTCCGCCTTGATGATCGTCACGGCCTTGTCGGCATTGGCGCGGATGCGGTTGCCCTCGGCTTCGCCCTGCGCGCGCAATTCGGTCGCCTCCCGGACGCGATCGGCGCGCATCCGGTCATAGACCTTGACGAGATTGACCTTCGGCAGATCGGCGCGCTTGATGCGCACGTCCACGACTTCGAGCCCGTAATCACGGCCTTCCTTGTTCACTTGCACCGCAATCTGCTTCATCAGCGGCTCGCGCTTGTCCTTGACGATCTCAAGCAGCGTCGCCGAACCGAGCACGCGGCGAATCTCAGATTCGATCAACGGGCCGAGCACTTCGCGCACGCGCTGTTCGTCGCGAACGTTCTGATAAAACTTCAGAGGATCGGTGATCCGATACCGGGCATAGGCATCGACGATGAGCCGCTGCTGATCGGACGCGGTAACTTCCTGCTCCGTCGTATCGAGATCGAGAATACGCTTGTCGAATTTCTCGACCGTATCGATGAACGGCACCTTCCACTTGAGACCTGGCGTCTCGATGACCTGCTGCGTCTTGCCGAAGCGCAGCACCATCGCCTGCTCGTTCTGGTGGACGATGAATGCCGATGCATAAAGACCGGCCAGGCCGAGGATCACAACGGCGGCGATGAATGCAAAAAATGCGCGCATATTATTTCGACCCCTCGGCAGATTCGCTCTTCTGAAGCTTGTCTAGCGGAAGGTAGGGCACGATTCCCGAGCCGCCGGCTTTCTGATCGATGATGATCTTGTCGGCGCCCGACAGCACATGCTCCTGCATTTCGAGATACAAGCGTTCGCGCGTCACGTCCGGAGCCTTCTTGTATTCGTCGTAGACTTTCAGGAAGCGGGCTGCCTGTCCGGTCGCTTCCGCGACGGTCTGATCGCGGTAGCCTTCGGCCGCAGCGACGATACGGTCTGCATCGCCGTGCGCTCGCGGCGTCACCTGATCCGCATAAGTCTGCGCCTGCTTGATCAGCGTCTCTTTTTCCTGGGACGCTGCCGCCACTTCACGGAACGCACTGATGACCTCTTCGGGAGGATCGACTTCCTTGAGCTGCACCTGATCGATTTTGATGCCCGCCCCATAATAATCGAGCGTTTTCTGCATCAACTTTTGGACGTCTTCCTGTGTCTGCTGGCGCCCCGCGGTCAGGAGCGGCTGCAGGTTCGATTGACCGACCACCTCGCGCATCGCGCTTTCGGCAACTTCGCGCACCGTCATCTCAGGCTGCGCGATATTGAACAGGAACTGCTCGACGCCCGTTTGACCATTGCCCGGATCCTTGTTCGGGCTGATCCGCCAGAACACGACGAAACGCACATCGACCACGCTGCCGTCGCCGGTCAGCATGAGGCCACTGTCGCGAGCGCCGATGGTGCTACGGGCGCTGCCGACCTCGATGGTGCGCTGCTGCGTAACTTTCGGAAGGCGCACCTCCTCGATCGGATAAGGCCAACGGAAGTGCAGCCCCGGTCCTTCCCAGCGCTCATACTTGCCGAAGCGGAGAACGATGCCCTGCTCATCCGGGTTGACGCGATAGAAGAAGCCGTAGAACGCCACGCCCGCTATCAGCAGAAGGCCGACCAGGAACAGAAACGCCTTGGGAACACCGCCGCCGAAAGCATCACCGCCCCCGCCGTTGCCGCCGCCACCGCCGCGCATCACCTTGCGCACGCGGTCTTGCCCGCGCCGCAGAATTTCATCGAGATCGGGCGGCTCCTTGCCGCCACCGCCTGAGCCCCAGGGACCCTGTCCCCACGGTCCGCCGCCTTTACGGCCGCCATTGCCACCGTCGCCGCCGCCTTGACTACTCCAGGGCATAAATCAGGCCTCGTTCGTGTTGTGAGCTGAAAGCAAGATGACGGGTGTGGCGTCTGCCGGACTGTTGCTGCGGCAACAACTCGCCGCAAAAAGTAAGACGTGCACGACAAAGGCCTCGATTACTTGAGAGAAAACAATGATCCGGCGCTGCTTATAAGGCAGGGGTCCCCCGATCGCAAATTCCCCTTGAATTGGCTAATCGCAATTTGGGGCGCCGCTGCTGCGCTTCAAGGGCCTCAAGCAGACTCTCCGGCACTCTCTGGGCGACGCTCGTAGATAATCAGTGTCGAGGCAAATTCATCGCGGGGACCCTGAGGCAATGCCTTCCGGGTCACTTCCCCCCACGTCCCAGGATCGAGGTCGGCGAAATGCCGGTCGCCCTCGACGTTGGCATGAACGCGGGTCAGATAGATGCGATCGGCAACGGGAAGCGCCGCATCGAACACGCCGACGCCGCCAATAACCATGATTTCATCGGCGCCGCGTGTCGTCGCGAGAACCCGCGCCAGGGTGAGCGCATCAGTCACCGTTTCGCACGTCGAAACGCCCTCGGCGATGAATTCCGGATCGCGCGTGACGACGATGTTATCCCGCCCGTCGAGCGCCTTGCCGATCGATTGGAACGTCCGCCGTCCCATGATGATCGGCTTGTCCATCGTCAGTCCGCGGAACGTCTTGAGATCGGACGAGAGCCGCCAGGGCAAGGAGCCATGGCGGCCGATGACGCCATTTTCAGAAACAGCAACGATAAGGGAAATGGGCAAATTGTTCATGGCGCGATCGATAGCAACGCTACGTTGGATAAGCAAACTGCGTCTGACGCGCTCGCCTGAATAAACCCTTCACGTCATGGCCACATGCGCCACCTCACACGTCATCCCGGCGAAGGCCGGGATCTGCCCAGGCCAGCCATCAGGCAATCACTCGATACTTGGATGGATTCCCGCCTGCGCGGGGATGACGGCTATGGGACGTCTCACACCGCAATCGGCGCTTTGATGTGCGGCCACGGATCATAGCCCTCGAGCTCGAAGTCCTCGTATTTGAAGTCGAAGATCGACGTCACGGCCGGATTGATCTGCATGCGCGGCAATGCCCTCGGCTCTCGCGTCAACTGCAGATCCGCCTGCTCGATATGATTGAGATAAAGGTGCGCATCGCCGAATGTGTGCACGAAGTCTCCCGGCTTCAGCCCCGTCACTTGCGCCATCATCATCGTCAGAAGCGCGTAGCTCGCAATATTGAACGGCACGCCGAGAAAGATATCCGCCGAGCGCTGATAGAGCTGGCACGAGAGCTTCCCATCCGCGACGTAGAATTGAAAAAGGCAGTGGCACGGCGCCAGCGCCATTTGCGGAATATCCGCCGGATTCCACGCCGAAACGATGATGCGGCGGCTATCGGGATTTGTCTTCAGCGTTGCGACGGCTTCGCTGATCTGATCGATCGCCTGTCCGTTGGAAGCGCTCCATGAGCGCCATTGCTTGCCGTAGACGGGACCGAGTTCGCCCTCAGGATCGGCCCACTCATCCCAGATCGAGACGTTATGTGCCTTCAAATACGCGATGTTCGTCGCGCCGGAGAGAAACCACAACAGCTCGACAATGATCGACTTCACGTGCAGCTTCTTCGTCGTGACGAGAGGAAACCCTTGCGAAAGGTCGAACCGCATCTGGTGCCCGAACACCGAAAGCGTGCCCGTCCCGGTGCGATCGGTCTTCTTCACCCCTTCGGTGCGCACACGGCGCAATAGATCAAGGTATTGCTGCATGGAGAAAGGCCTATCGCGATTCTTGCGCGCTTTCAGCTACCCGCTGACCAGCGAGCTGTTGGGCGCGAACGCCAGCACAAGGACGATCAACGAGTTGTAAGCACCGTGGCAGACAATGGGCGTCAATAGCGTCTTGGTCCGCTCGCGTATCAGCGCCAGATAGATGCCGATGAGCGTGATCGCGGCCAGCCCATAGATCGAATAGTTGGCGTGCAGCAGCGCCCACATGACGGCGGTCGCAGCTGCCGCTCCCGCGATGCCGAGCGGCGTCCGTCTGAGTGCTCCGTAGAGGAGACCCCGGAACAGGCACTCTTCGGCAATCGGAGCGCCGATCCCCGCCGCAATCAGCACGAGCCACCACGACCGCGCCTTCATCAGGTCCGCGAACGGATTGATGTCCTGCCGAAACGCGCTCTTGTCCAACGCGAATACAAAT
>JAICLG010000123.1 GCA_025927515.1 Hyphomicrobium sp. | reverse complement strand
CCTTCGTCGTTTTGCCCCGCCGCCAAAAGCGAAGTTCTTGGTTTTTGGGCCGTCGTCGGCGACGGGACAGGCGATCGCGCCAGCCATCATTGAGAGCAGGCCGGCACCGGAAGATCTTCGGTTTATCTTTATCGGCTCGGATACGCTGGAGCAGAACCGGGTCGCAATCCAGGAACTTGTCGAGCTTTCGAGAGAGGGCGCGTTGGCTCTTCCGACATATATATACGGCCGCATGATGCGAACGTATGAAACGTCCGGCGATCTGGTGTTCTGCGGCTTTGCGGAGTCTCTCGAGCAGGTTTATCGGCCGGGCAGCATTCTATTGCTCGCGCGTTCGGTGCGGGGCGGTATCAAAACGAAAATTCTCGAAGCGTTTGAGCACGGCGTTCCGACAATTGGGACGCCATCGGCTTTCGAAGGATTCGAAGGAGAATACCCGTGGCGTGTCGACGAGGCCCACCTGCGTCAACTGGTGGGTGATCGGGCGGCTCTTCGCGAGACGTACCAGAAAGCCGTTTCAGTAGGTTCTGAAATCTTCTTACGCCAGTTCTCGCGGCAGCATTATGCGCGCGCCCTTAGCGATTATGTGCATAAGCGGACAGGCCCGACCGAGCAGGCTTCATCAGGTTCGGCCAACCGGAACAAGTTGGCGGCCTCGCTCGGGTGAGAGCTTCATCCAGGCAATCAGGCGTCGATCTTTTCCAGTGCACTGTCGGCGTTTGAGGACGAACAGATTTTCTTTACGATCGATTGGCATTCGGCGACGTCGTGCGCCCATATGGAGCGTGCGGTTGCGGCAATGGCCGCCGCTTTCGCTTCGTATGCCTTAGCGGAAAGCGTTGAGAAAAATCGTTCGAGAGACCTGTCGACAGGTTCGTCAAGCAATACGCCCAAATTTCTGTCTTGCAGCCAACGGCCCGTTTCAGTGTGCCGGAGAGCAAGAGGCACCGCTCCATACAACCCGCTCTCGTACAAGCGATTTGGAAGCAGCCAGTTCGAATTATCTCCTTCCTGGAAGTAGTCAATTGCCCAGGAAAAATGCGCCTTTTCGTAAAGGCGATTGAGATCTTCCGGATTGCGGTATGCGCCTAGAAAGGAGATGTGGGGATTGTTGGCGATCAGTTCATTGAAGTCGGAAAAGACAGCGGGGGCAGGGCGGCCGGCTGCCACAACTTTGATCATGCCCTTGCCGCGTTCCGTTAGCTTCTTGAGGATCTCCAAGCTTTTCGAGCAGCGAATTCCGCCATACCAGCCGATCGTCCATGGCGGTCCGGCCGGCCGTATCGCAGCAGTCGGCAGGTTTTGCTGCATCAGGTCCAGAACCTTGTTTTCGACGATCGCCACTGGCAACCGGAAGTCAGGCAAGGTTGCAAAGTACTCGCGGATGAAAGCCGGTGAGCTTGTAATGAGGAGGCTTGCGCGACGGGCAAGCGATCCTTCCAATCGCCGAATGACCGAGCCAGGCACGTTCTTTGCGGATTGCAGGCGATGGATGTCGAGACATTCGTAGGTCACCGGACAATCGCTGCCGGCAAGTGTTCGCACCCTCAGCGCCACGGCCAACATTTCTAGATTTCGCGCGACGATGGCGTCCGCGTTGGCGACGACGGGCAATAGCCGGCGGGCAGCCACCAGCGTTTGGGCGAGGCGGAGAGCGCGTTGTCCGAGTTTCGCATCGATTGTCCTGCCGAGGTCTATCGGGCGGATGCCGTCGATGTCTTCGACGCGCTCCGCCGACCGGCGAAATCCAATGAGGACGATTTCGGCCCCCCCTGCGGTAAACATACGGATGCGCCGACGAATGGCCGGGTCAGAGAGATCGTGAGCGAAATAGGCGATTTTCACGAGTACGTCTTGCCTTCTTCCTCTCGGCTTCAGCTTTGGCGAATGATAGCATCTTCGACCCAGCATGGGCCACAGTAGGTCTATAATTCTCGTGCTATTGAATGGCCATCTGGCTCGTTGCTTGCTTCTCCGAGCGAAAATTGAATGAAAACGCGGTAGCCAATGTCATCTGCAGGTAAATAGCCGACATGATCCATGAACAGCGCACATCCAAGCGAATTCATGGCTTCGACGGGTTACGGGCTATTGCGTTCCTTCTCGTCTTCGTGAGCCACAAAGCGCCTACCGCGCTAACTGAGCGATATGGCACGGCCGGTGTTTGGCTATTTTTCGTGTTGAGCGGTTTTCTCATAACTCGAATACTAAGCCAGTCGAGTTCCGAGATTGAAGCCGGCAACACAACTTTCTTCAGCCGGTTGCTCGATTTCTACGTACATCGGACGCTGCGGATCTTCCCGATTTATTATCTTTTCCTGGCGGTTGTGATGGCTCTTGGCATCTTTGGCCTGATGGATATCGGAACCAAAGGCAGGCAGCTAGCCAATCTATTCTTTCTTAGCAACGTTTACGTTGAGTACCGCGGATGGGCTAATGATCTCGGTCATCTTTGGAGCCTCGCCGTCGAGGAGCAATTCTATCTGTTCTTTGCACCTTTGGCTCTTGCCTTGCCGCAGCGTCGGCTGCCGTTCTTGTGCATATCGATAATTTTTTTGAGCGTCGCGACACACCTCGTTCTCCTGTCGCGCGGGAGCTGGCATATCAGCTTTGACGTCAATTCCTTCGTCAATTTTGGTTTGCTGGGACTGGGCGGGATTGCGGGCCTCTATGCCGATCGCCGACTGCCGTCTTGGCTGGTCAGCGATGTCGCGATCGTCGTGACGTTTTGCCTTTTTCTTGTCGCCCCAATTTTTATGAGCGAACCATGGCAATACCTGCACTTGGGACGTATAAGCGGCTTTGCGATCGCGCTTCTGTTGGTGCAAATCTACCAAAATCAACAAGGCCTGGCCTCTAGCTACTTGAACAGCCGTCCTCTCCGAGAGGTCGGCGTCATCAGCTACGGGGCTTATCTGATTCATCCTGTTATCCATCTCAGCGGTATTTTGAACTTCTTCGGGATACGTGCATCCTTTCCACTATGGGTCTCGATGTTTTTTGAACTGTCGGTTACCCTTGCTCTAGCCGAGATATCATGGCGCTTTCTTGAGAAGCCCGTCAAAGGCACGAGTGATCAGGTTCTTCGATTTGCGACGAGCTACGCCAGCGCTTTTCGGTCACGCATTCGATCGGCTAATTGATTTCTTTCGATATGCCGGGTTGGTTCCTGGAACGACTTCGCTCAACCGGCTAGCGGGGTTTCGAAGCTGACTTGTAATCGAGACGCGTGGCGCGGGGCATGCGCGATGCCTCGCTCAGCTTTTTGCGTGCGTACGGCTCCCAATAGACCGATATTGCGTAGCTCAGTCCCAACGCCGTTGTCAGAGCCGCAACCAGCGCAAGCCCCGCGGGAACGGAACGGTGAATGAGGATAACCATCAATCCGGCTCCGGCAACGCTGTGCACGAGATACAATGGATACGTCATCCCTCCGATTTTTTTTAGAAGTCCGGCCGTCAGTCGCGATTTTGGGTTGAAACGGGCCGGACACTGGGTGATGAGGACCATGGCGGTGATGGCAGAAAGCCAGACGAGAATGGGAACGAGCACGGGCCGATGAACATAGCTTGGCACCTCTCCAATCATTTCCCGCGTGCGCAATGCAATTTCGAATAAGCAGAGGACGAGCGCCGAAGAGGCCGCAATGCGCTGCCGCGCTGTCAGAGGAGCGTTCGTTGCAAGCCATAGCCACATGCCAAGCGCAAAGAAACACCCGTGGCGCAAGAGCAGAACGTTAGCGTCTTCGGATAACCTCCACCAACCAAAGAACTGATGAACCGTCCCCGTTTCGACTTCCCAAGCAACAAGCAGATAGAGGCCGCTCCATGCGCTCAACGTCCAGGCGAGCAGATCGAGGCGATAAAAAAATCCAAAAAGAAGGAACCCGAATATCAAGCAATAGAACACCAATTCGACCTGCAACGACCAATAAACGCCATCGATCCACGGCTCCTTTGGAAGCAAGAGCATCGATTTTAGAAATATTACGAAGAGGTGACCGTTAGGAGACCTCACAACCAACAGAAGCATCGCGAGGGTGATGGGCGCACACACCCAGATGGCTGGGTAAAGGCGTAGAACACGGCCTACGGCGAAGTTGGCAGCTGTTGCGCCCCTAGCGGAATTGGCGATGACGAAACCCGAAATGACGAAAAATATTTCGACGCCGACCCATCCAAACCAGGATATGGGAGCGAGGGCATTGAATTGCGCCGCATTTGAAAAAATGTGCCCCACCGAAGAATAGGGATTGGCCCAACAATAAAAGGCCAAGTGGAAAACGGCCACGAGGAGCGCAGCGGCAAAGCGGATGCAATCCAGGGTATAGTAGTAGGGGCGGTGGAGGGGCTCGACCATGGTTTTATGTCGGTAAAAGGTTGATGGCCCGCGGCATGCGTCTCTGTGGCCGCTCATGGGCACTATAACTGTCGCATCGCATAAACGAGCTATCGTTCCTGCACGTCTCTGACACAGCAGACGGGCAGCCCATTTTGCAAATATGTATGCGAAATGTCGCTAATATGAAGTCCAGCTACGTTGATTTGCCGATATCTACCGCTTTCGGAGAAGCCGTCCATTGATCTCTGCATCCGAGAAATTACGATCTTTGCAGTTCCCCAACACAGTCAATACTGAGTGGGCTCCGGTCAACTGATCAGAAGGTTCTCGGCATCGTCAGGGCAGTTTGGAAAGAGCCTGCTCGATAAATCTGCGGGTGAAATTCCCGGCTCTAATATCGCGATGCATCCCTGCGCTTTTCCCTTCTAGTACCTTCGGCTTAATGCCAGCAGCATCCACGATTACCCCCTTTGCGGCGATTGAATTTAAGGGGCCGGTGGAGACAGATGGAGCCTGTCGTGGCGTCTGCTACTGGAATTGCGGGACAGAGAACAATCGATGCCAATGTTTTCTTCGCGTGATCTTTCGGAACTCACGTGCTCGGTTGAATCCTCGAAACTTCGTTTAGATAATTTTCCGAGCCGTTTCACATCATTTATATTGCCCAAGACCACCGGGGAGACGGCCGTTCCAGATTGCCATTTCCGGATGTGTGCTGACGGTATGGCGTCGGTCATCGACCTGAGGTCTACGGGCGCTGCTCCGAGCGAGTCGCCCGTGGGGGGCAAATGGAAGCGCGCCCTTGATTTGACCGTAGCTGTTGGCGCGCTCGTCGCTCTTGCGCCCTTGCTTGCGATCATCGCGGTTGCAGTGAAGCTTACGATGGGCGGACCCGTCATCTATCGCCACCAACGCGTCGGTTTCGGCGGGAAATTGTTCGATTGCCTCAAGTTTCGAACCATGACTTCCGACGGCGATATTATATTGCAGCGATATATCCAGCAAAATCCCGCGGCTGCGGAGGAATGGCGGACGTCGCGGAAACTGGCGAAGGACCCGCGCGTTACGCGCTTCGGTTGCTTTCTGAGAAAGACAAGCCTCGATGAACTGCCGCAATTCTTGAACATAGTTCGCGGCGAAATGAGTTGTGTCGGGCCGAGGCCTGTGGTTGTCGCGGAAATGGGCCTTTATGGCGAATACGTGCCCGCTTATCTCAGCGCGCGTCCCGGGGTTACGGGCCTATGGCAGATTAGCGGACGTAGCCGTCTCAGCTATCAGGAGCGCGTCAAACTAGATGCCGAATATGTCCGTGGATGGACCTTCGGCCGGGACGTCGCTATATTGATGCGGACATTACCGGCGGTCATGAAAGTCGATCAGGCGGTCTGAGGCGCGATCAGCAAGCGCTCATTTTATATTACATCACGAGTAGCAGATTTCAGGCTGGCGCTCTCGGCGCTGTTGGCGATCGCCTGGCCGAGGCGCTGCCGCGGGCCGCGAGGTCATAAACTTATTCAAATTGGCGATGCGCATAAACCGCGTTTTTGATTGAGCGTAGGCCTAACGCCGCGTTATCCGCGTGCGGACTCGCGCTCTATTTTCATTGCAAAGGCGCCAAATCGACTATCGCGCGGCCGCGCGTGGCTCCCGGAATGCAGCAAAAAGGCGGAGCAAAATTTACCACGTGTCTCCTGCGCGATTAACAATACGCATGTTGTACGATTGAGTGGATCTTAAAAATCCGCTAATGACTAAATAAAAATACTTATAAATTATAAACCAAATACGCTTCGTGCGGTTAGCGCGGGCAATGTGGCGCGGAGTCAGTAGTATGCGTACCCCCTCCCAAAGCGCGTCTAGCGCGTCTTTCATACTTCAGAATGAGGCAACGTCTCGTGAAGCGGTAAAGAGTGGAGAACACGAGCCGGCAAAACGCTCAACCAATTCGCCGCTTGTTATCGTGGAGAAACGGTCGTTCGTGCGCGGCTGCATTCAGGCGAGTCTTTCGAGCAGCACGTCTTTTTCCGTTGTCGGTCTTTCGACAATCGAGGAATACCTGGAGCGCTCGGCAGATCTTCAGTCTGCGGTTCTCATTCTTTGCGCTGTCGGCGCGGATGTTTCCGCCGTATCCGAGCAATTAACGCGATTGCATGAGGCGCGCTGCTCGGCGCCCATCGTCGTTCTTTCCGACGAAAATGACATAGATCTCATGATGATGGTTTTGGACAGCGGTGCGAGCGGCTTTATGCCGACCGACATCTCGCTAGAGGTGGCGGTGCATGCATTGCGGCTTATCGCGGCCGGTGGCCAATACTTTCCTGCGATCAGGCTTAGTGCACGCCGGGCCTACGGTGAATCGGAAAAGGTCGTTTCCCATCCCGCGTACAAGTTTACGCGCCGGCAGGCTGCCGTTATCGACGCCCTTCGCAAAGGCAAGGCAAACAAAATTATCGCTTACGAGCTCAATATGTGTGAGAGCACCGTAAAGGTGCACGTCCGCAATATCATGAAGAAGCTGAAGGCCAAAAACAGGACCGAGGTCGCATATTTGGCTAACGATCTTTTTATTGATCCAACGCTTTAATTTTATGGAACCATATTTCAATCTCTCTGCAGGACACTGAGGTTTGAACGCGTACAGCTGGATCAGCATCCAAGGACTGCTGATGAGAGTAGGAACGTCAATTGCTTTTGGACGCCTCCGAACCGATCGTGTCAGTCGTCATTGCCGCTCATAACAGCGAGCGTTATTTGGCGGACTGCGTCCGGTCGGCGGTTAACCAGACCCTTCGCAATATTGAAATTCTCGTCGTTGACGATGCGTCTACGGATAATACGCTTGCCGTGGCGCGCGATCTTGCAGAAATCGACGATCGTATTCGGATCATCTCACTGGCGGAAAACAGCGGGCCGGGTGATGCTCGCAACCATGGCTTGGCGGTCGCGCGCGGACGCTGGATTGCCGTGCTCGATAGCGACGACTTCATGCATCCCGAAAGATTGGAGCGCCTGACTTCGGAGGCGGAAGAAAAGCAAGCAGACATCTGCGCGGATGATCTGCTTGTCTTCGGGGCGGATGCGAGACCGGCTCCGCTCCTGTCGAGACGCCAGCGCCGCTTGGGTTGGATTACGACCGCAGAATTTGTTCTTTCGAACGCGATCTATAAGCGTGAACCGGCGCTCGGATATTTGAAGCCGGTTTTTCGCCGGGCGTTTTTCGATCGCCACGAGCTTCGCTATGATCCGTCTCTTTTTATCGGCGAAGATTACGAGCTTCTGGCGCGAGCGTTGATCAAAGGCGCCAAATTTTGCCTGGTGGACAGTCTCACTTACTTTTACCGGAAGCATCCGGAGTCGACATCCCATCGCCTGGCCTTCCGGCACATTTCCCAAATGCGCGTTGCCGACGACCGGTTGCGAGCGATGATCAACGATGAACGTCGCGATGTTACCCATGCTTTCGATGTCAGGAGAGCTTCACTCGAGCGTGCGGCGGCGTTCGACAAGTTGGTCTCGGCCATCAAGACTCGCTCTTGGCAAGAGGCATCCAAGCTTGTCTTCGGTGAGCCGCGGACGATCCCGATGCTGGCGGAGCCGGTATCAGCCCGGATTGGTCGGATCTCGAAACTCTTCCGGCGTTCTCTTGGTAATACTGCAAGGAAGCAGGTCTGCCTCGTTTCCCGCCAGCGGCTCATCGGGCATACCAACGGAAGCTCGAATTACTTGCTCCAGATTTGCGCGGCGCTGCGGGCGGAGGGCTATGCCATCACCCTCGTGTCGCCAAACCCAGGTACGTTCGGCAGGATGCCGTTTCTGTTTCTGCGGCCGGAGATGTCGGTTTTCGACAAGATTTGCATCCGCGGCGCTTGGCGGATCGGGCGACGGCTCTATGTCGCGAAGGATCCTCGCGTAATTTTTTCCGCGGCCAAGTCTGTCGTTGCGAAGCTGTTGCGCCGGGCCGGGGTGGACATTCCGCGTTGGGATGTTGCCGCGCCTTCCGCGATTGCCGCGCCCTGGCTGCGGCAGGATCAACTTTACATCAGCCGGCACGCCCCGGCTGCCGATTTCATTCTTGCCGATTATGCATTCGCCACGCCTGCCATCCCTTATTGCTTGAGCCCAGGTGCGCGCTCCGCGGTCGTCATGCATGATTTTTTCTCGCAGCGAGCGGCTCGGTTCAAGGCGCAAAATCTGAGCGATTCATTTGCTTCTTTAGATCCTGCGGCGGAAATCGCGCTGTTG
>JAICLG010000083.1 GCA_025927515.1 Hyphomicrobium sp. | reverse complement strand
GCAGTTATTCCAATTCGTTCAATTGCTCAATATGGAAGATATTCGCACCACGCCTTTACTTCCGTTTCATCGATGTGGAAGTTTCATATGCAATAGTCTTGCTTCGGAGCGACGAAAATTCTTTTATTTTCGTTTTCAGGCATGGCTTTAGGAAAGGCGATATGAGCACAGGAGACGCTCGGAGCGGCGCAGCAAATGCGACGAATGCCGCGGAGTGGAGCGACGCTTCACCTCATCAATCGAGATTTGCCCAAGGCGACGGTGTTCGACTCAATTTTCTCGATTGGGGCGGCAACGGCGCGCCGCTTGTCTTGATTCACGGGATCGCGAATAGTCCGCACATCTTCGATGATCTTGCGCCATTACTGCGCGACTCTTTTCGTGTGCTTGCCTATGCCAGGCGTGGACACGGACAATCCGATGCACCGTCCGGACGTTACGACTCCGAGGCTCTCGTCGGCGATCTTCGCTGTCTTCTCGATGATCTCGGCATCGGACGGGCCAATCTGCTCGGCTGGTCGATGGGCGGAAACGAAATCACCGAGTTCGCGGGGCGCTATCCGGAACGCGTCGACAAGCTCGTTTATCTGGATGGCGGCTACGATTGGTCTGACCCAGCGTTCTTTAAGCCGTTCACCGACGTGCTCGTCACCAACAGTCCTCGCCCCCAGACGCTGCGTTCGTTCGACAATCTCAGAAGCTGGTATCATGCGGCATGGGTTGGCCGCGCTGTTCGTTGGACGCCGGCGCTCGAAGCGTTTCTTCGCGATGCCGTGCGGATTGCGCCGAACGGCAGGGTCGATCCAATCCCGTCAATAGAAGTGCTCACGGCGCTTATGACGACGCTTGGAGAATGGCGGCGCGATTATACCAAGGTCCGGGCGCCTGCGCTCGCGATCTACGCGACTTCGTTCTTCCCGGTGGATCGCACTGATGCGGAATTGGTCAAGAAACTGCGCGATTTTGAAGGGCGCGTGGTGGATCCGTTCCGGCAGGCAAGCATCGCGCGCATCCACCGTGAACTGCCAAACGTTCAAGTTGTGGAACTCGATGGTCGTTCGCACATGTCGATTGGTGTGATCGAGCTCGAGGCTCTGGCGGCTGCGATCAAGCGTTTTCTGCTCCCGATGTCGGACGATGCGCGTTAGCGAGCGAGCGGTTGCGGCGAGCGGTCTCGCCTTGGGGCTGTTGTTGGGTGGGTTATGGCGGTAGATGATGTTCGCTTGCTCAGGTATACGGCCGCCAGCGATAGTGGAAACATCATATGAATGACTCAGCCGGTTATACGCCACCGAAGGTCTGGCAGTGGAAGAAGCCAAGCGGGGGACAGTTTGCATCCATCAACCGGCCGGTTGCGGGCCCCACCCACGAGAAGGAACTGCCGGTCGGGAAGCATCCGTTACAGCTCTATTCGCTCGCTACTCCTAACGGCGTGAAGGTCACGGTGATGCTCGAAGAGCTGCTGGCGCTCGGGCATACGGGCGCGGAGTATGATGCTTGGCTGATCCGCATCAACGACGGCGATCAGTTCGGCAGCGGCTTCGTCGAGATCAATCCGAATTCAAAGATTCCGGCTCTCATGGATCGCAGCGGTGAGAAGCCGAGGCGCGTGTTTGAATCCGGCTCGATCCTGCTTCATCTCGCAGAAAAATTCGGTGCGTTGTTGCCGAGGGATCCGGATAAGCGCACCGAGGCATTGAATTGGTTGTTCTGGCAAATGGGGAGTGCGCCCTATTTGGGCGGCGGATTAGGGCATTTCTACACCTACGCTCCGGAAAAAATCGAATATGCGATCAATCGTTTTGCCATGGAGGCCAAGCGCCAGTTGGACGTGCTCAATCGGCATCTGGCAGACCATCAGTTCATGGCGGGCGATGAGTATTCGATCGCCGATATCGCAATTTGGCCCTGGTATGGAGGGGTTGTCAGGGGCGAGGTTTATGGCGTCGCCGAGTTTCTAGCGGTGCAGGACTATACGCACGTGATGCGCTGGGCCGATGCGATCTGGGAACGTCCGGCTGTGAAGCGCGGACGCATGGTCAATCGCATTACCGGCCCGCTCGCGGATCAATTGCACGAGCGTCACGATGCGAGCGACTTTAAGACGAGAACTCAAGATAAGCTGGAGACCTGAGCGTCAGGCGTGCGGCGGAACAGAGAGCACATCTAGGCGAAGGCCGTCGATGTGCTCTTCGCTTGCGCGAGTGCTTTCATTTCGTCTTTGCTCTAAGGCGTTTGCTCCGGCTGTGGTTGCAACTCATTATTCAGCCAGCGCGCAGGTGCTGGAACGCCGCAATAATGGCCGGCTTTGCGGTCGGCTGCGGTAAGGGCTCGTCAAACATCTCCCAACCGCCACCGAGCGCTTTGTAGACGGCGATGAAGGAGTCCGCCGCGTCAGCTCTCGCCTGGGCATATTGGATCTCCAGCTCGTTTTCCTGCCGTTCCGCATCGAGAACATTCAGAAAATCCGTTACACCACGATCGTAGCGCTCGGTCGCAAGCTCGACGGCACGTTTGCTCTCGTCAACGGCGCTTCCCAGGGCTTTTAGCGTCGACATCAGCGCGCGATAGCGGGCGAGGCCCATGTTGACCTCGTTCACGCTCTTGATGACCACATGTTTGTAATTGAGGAGCGCTTCGTCTGCGTGCAACTGCTGGACGTGCACGATGGCATCGAGCGTGCCGAAGTCAAGCAGCGGCCAATAGAGTGACGGCCCGACGGAATAAATGCTTTTCGAGACGACCGGCATAACGCCCAAGCCTTGTCCTTGCGCGCCGCCACCGACCGTGATCGCGACGCGCGGGAAGAGGTCGGCCGTTGCAATGCCGATACGTGCGGTTTCGACGGCGAGTGCGCGCTCGGCCGCGCGAACGTCGGGCCGCCTGCGTATGACATCGACGGGCAATCCCGTCTTGATCGTCTTCGGCGTGTCGGGAATCTTTTTGAACGCCGCGAGCTCTTCGCATACGCCGCCCGTGTAGGTGTTCAAGAGGATCGCAATCCGGCCGCAGCTGCCGTATTCGTCGGCTGACAGCGGCGCGACGCGCGCATTGAGCGCGTTCAACTCGCGCGATGCCAACGTAACGTCGAGTTCGTTGGTCAGTCCTCTTTTGAAGCGCGTTTGAACGAGATTGAGCGTCTTGCGTGCGCGGGCAACGTCTTCGTTCAGGGCCTTGAGCCGTGCCTGGATTCCGCGTGTCTCGACGTAGGCACGCGCGACCTCGGAAACGACGGAGACCAGCACCGCGCGTCGCGTCTCGACAGCCTCATCCGTCATATCCTGCGCCGCTTCGAGCGCGCGACGGTTCTTTCCGAATAGATCGATCTCCCAGCCCGCATCGAAGCCCGCGACGTAGGTGATCTCTTTCAGGTCCGTCGTATCGGTTCCCGCATTGAGCGGTGACGAGACGCGCCCTTTGGTGGAATTCGTTCCCGAACCGCGCGCGGCTCCGCCACTTGCTTCGACTTCCGGCAGCGCGCCACCGCGAACGGCGATTTCGTTTTCGCGTGCTGCCAATATCCGACGGGCAGCAATTTTGATGTCCGGATTTGCGATGATCGCCCGGTCGATCAGGGATTCGAGCTCGGCATCCTTGAGCAGCGACCACCAATGCACGATCGACGCGGAATCGGCTTGATTGACCGATACGATGTTTTGATTTCTGCCACCTATGCTGCCCGTAAAGAGATGGGGCGTGCCGATTTCGGGCAATAGATAATCCGGACCGACCGTGCATCCTGACAGCGTGCAGAGAGCGACAGCGAGAAGTAGTTTGAATCCCCCCTTTGATCTCATTAACTCTGGGCTCCGGGAGAGTTGCTAATCGCGACCTTGTCGCCGGTCGCGATCTGGTTGCTAATGTTCAACGCAACATCTTCTCCGGGCTTTAGGCCGGAACCGAGGTCCACGAATTCACCATCGTCTGTAACGATAGTGACGCTGTGGAAAGATATTCTGCCGTCGGTACCGACGACCGCGACTTGCGGGCCCTTCGACCGGAAAACGATGGCGCTCGCCGGAACCCGGACGGTCGCCCTTTGTCTCACATCAAATCGTGCGCGAACGTACATGCCGGGCGCGAGTGCGTAATCGGAATTCGGCAGCACGATTTCAATCTGCATCGTACGCGCTTGCGGATCGAGCGATCCGTTCATTCGCGTGATTTTCCCGTCGTATGTGCGGCCCGTTCCATCGTTCGTCGTCACCCGGACGGGCGCGCCGACTGCAAGGCCAGCGGCAACACCTTGGGGAACGTTCGCGAAAACACGGATCTTGTCGGTCTGTTGGATGACGAAGAGCGGCGTCGTGCTCGATGCGCTACCTGCGGTGACGAGGTCGCCAGGATCGATCCGGCGGTCCGTGATGATACCGTCGAATGGTGCCGTGACGTTTTTGAATCCAGTGAGCGTGGTCAACCCATTCACCTTCGCCTGATCCACGGCAACTTTTGCTTTGGCTGCATTGAGTTGGGCAATGCTGCTCGCAGCGCCGGCCTTTTTCGCCTCGCGCTCCTGATCGGAGACAACGCCTTTAGGCGAATCACGCCAACGATCGTAAGTGGTTCGCGCGAAATTGGCATCGGCCTCTCTGACTTTGGCTTCGGCCTCTGCAGCCTTCAGTTCGGCCCGGGCGGCGTCAAGTTGAGCGTCAAGATCCGGAGTTTCTATCGTTGCCAGGATCTGGCCCTTCCTGACGCGATCGCCGATGTCGACGTTCCAATCCTGAAGATATCCGCTGACGCGGGAATATATTGTCGTCCGGTACCAAGCTTTCGTTGCGGCAGGAAGAATCAATGACTTGTAGCCGGGGGCAGGTTTCGCTACTGCCACGTCGACGAGCGGCAGCGTTGCGATTTTCTTCTGTGTGTCCTGCTGCAGCCCAAATTCTTCTCGCGCCTTGATTTTATTCACGGTGAAGAAGGCTGTGCCCAGCCCGACTGCGATCACCAGTGCGAGAAAGCCAATCCAGCGGCCGGTGTGCTCGCCGTACTGTGGCGCAACGGGTACATGGCCGGAGTTCGAGGAACCCTTTTCCTCGCTTTCGTCGTCAAACGAATCGAACACCGGTTGCGCATCCTTGGGCGTCGTCTCGGCTTTGCTATTTTTACGCAGCTGCAAGAGGAGAACTCCCGTTTTCAGTTCGTGGATAACGCTCACGGTGCAACAGGCGGTACATCGTCGGCACGAAGATCAGCGTGGCAACAGTTGCGAACAACAGGCCGCCAATGACGGCGCGAGCAAGCGGGGCATTCTGCTCTCCACCCTCGCCGACGCCGAGCGCCATGGGGATCATGCCGATGATCATGGCGCCCGCGGTCATGAGCACCGGCCTCAAGCGTGTGTATCCGGCTTCAATTGCAGCTTGCATTTTGTCGACGCCCAACTCTGTGCGTTGATTGGCGAACGCCAGGACAAGAATGCCGTTCGCCGTGGTGAGGCCGATGCACATCAACGTTCCCATCAGAGCCGGAACACTGACGTGGGTGCCTGTAAGAAAAAGCATCCAAATTACGCCAGCGAGTGCGAACGGCACGGATGCCAATACGATCAGCGGATCTGTCCAGCTTTGAAAATTGATCACGAGCAGCAGGAATACGAGTACGACAGCGAGTGCCATTCCACTGAACAGGCCGGAGAAGCTTTCGCGCATCGTTTCCACCTGGCCGCGGAGCATCACCTTGATGTTGCTCTCCGGCCCCGGCTTATCTTTAGCAATGACCTTATCGATCGCGTCCGCCGCCGATGCGAGATCGCGGCCCTGAACGTCGGCGTTGACGTCGAAGACCGGGCGGATGTTCAATTGCGAGAGAACCATCGGCACTTTCGTGCGTCCGAAATGCGCGACGTTCATCAGGAGCTCGGGGTCCTTTTGCCCTGGAGCCGTGACGGGGATAGTCCAAACATTTTTCGTTGATTTGACGCGATAGGAGGGCGTCTGAACGACGAGCGGGTAGCTGACGTCGTTGTGCGGGTTTAGCCAGTAATTGGGAGAGACCTGCGCGCTCGAATTCAACGTGACGAGAATGTCGTTCGCAATGCCTTTTTGATCGAGCATGAGTTCGCGTGCTTTCGTCCGATCCACGTCAACTTTGATCGCTGGCGCATCGGGCACCTGGAATACGTGAGAGTCCACGATGCCGGGCACGGCCTTCAAGTCACGTGCGATCTTGGATGCAATAGCGAACGACTTTTCACGATTGCGCCCCGAGATGCGAATGTCGATCGGCGCCGGTTGGCCGAAATTCAACACCTGATTGACGATATCGGCGGGTTGGAAGAAAAATTGCAATTCCGGAAATAGCTTCGGCAACTCGCGACGAAGGCGTGCGACATGTGCCGATGTCGGGGTGTGCTTTTTGTTCAGCGAGATGAGGATCTCGCCGTCCATAGGGCCGACGGTGGCGGTATCGCTGAGCGCGATGTTGATCCCGCTGTAGGGAAGCCCGATGTTGTCGAGAATGACTCCTATCTGGTCATTGCCGACGATCTTTCGAACTGCCTTTTCGACTTGCGCGAAATAATGTTGTGTTTTCTCGAGTCTGGTCCCTGGCGGCGCGCGCACATGCAGCCGCATCTGTCCGGCGTCGACCTGGGGGAAAAAGTCCATTCCGAGGTTTCGCAACGGGAGCACCGTCGCCGCCAGAAGGACTGCCAGGAATAAGGTCGTCGGCAGCGCGTGATCGACGCACCACGCGACGGCATTGCGATAGGTCTCGCGGAAAGCATTGAACCCGTGTTCGAAGCCATGATGGATCGCTCTGAACGGATTGAAGCGCGCGCGTGCATGAGCTTCCGCGGCGGCGATGCCATGAGCGCCTCCATGATTGCCGACCTGCGATCTCATGAGGTACTTGAAAAGCACCGGGACCAGAGTGAACGACAAGATGAGGCTCGCGAAAAGCGAGAGGATCACCGAGAGGGATAACGGCGAGAACAAATATTTTGCCGTTCCCGTTAGCAGAAAAACCGGCACGAAAACGACGCTTATGGAGAGCGTAGAGAGCAGCGTCGGAATACCGACTTCCGCGGCGCCGTCGAGAATCGCCTGCTCAAGCGGCTCGCCCAGCCCAATGTGGCGCTCTATGTTCTCGATCACGACCGTCGAGTTGTCGACGAGAATGCCGACCGCGAGCGCAAAGCCGCCGAGCGTCATCGTATTCAGCGTTTGCTTGCCGACATAGAGCAACAACAATGCGGTTATGATCGAGAGAGGTATCGAGGCCAGGATAATCAGCGTCAGCCGCCAATTGCCAAGAAACAGAAGGATCATGAGCGCGGTCAGCCCGGCCGCCATCAATCCGCCCATGATGACGCTTTTCAACGCGGCCTTGACGAAGATCGACTGATCGAAAATCGGCTTTATCGTAACGCCTTTCGGCATCAACTTGCGGAGATCCGGGAGCGCGGCCTTCACGCCGTTTATAACATCCAACGTCGAAGCGCCGCCGGTCTTGCGGACCAGCATGAGCGCGCCCGGCAAGCCATTCTGGCTAACTGAATTGGTTTGAATCGCGCTTCCGTCGTGGACGTGTGCAACGTCGCGGAGGAAAACCGTTTGGCCATTGACCTGCTTGATCGGGAAATCGGCGATAGAGGCGATGACGTCCGGGTTGTTGTTTATCGCGATCGGATAGTCTTTGTCGCCCGCCTTCACGTCGCCCGAGGGAACGATGATGTTCTGAAGTTGAACGGCATCTGCGACGTCCGTCGGTGTAAGTCCGCGCGCATGGAGAGCTTGCGGATCGAGGTCCACCATAATCAAACGGACTTTGCCGCCGTAGGGATAGGGAACCTGTGCTCCGTGGACGACCGCCAGGTTTGGTCTCAGGACCTGCTGGCCGAGATCGGTCAGGCGGCGATCCGGGAGAAATTGGCTCGCTAGGCTGAGCTGTATGACCGAGGCATCGGTAGCGCTATAGCGGACGATCAATGGCGGTGTGATGTTGCGCGGCATGCTTTTCAGCACGGTCTGCGCGCAACTTGCCAACTGCGTTATTGCGCGGCTGACATCGGCGCCTTGATGCAAATAGACTTTGATGACTCCGACGCCGGTATAACTATTCGCCTCGATGCGGGCGATGTCGTCGACAAGCGAGGCCATCTGCCGTTCATGCTTGGCCAGGATGAGGTCCTGCATCTCCTGAGCGGTCATGCCGTTGTACGTCCAGACGACGCTGACGACGGGGATGTCGATGGAGGGGAAAATATCGACAGGCATGCGCAAGACCGCGCCAACGCCGAGCAGGCACACAAGAAGAATGACTGCTGCGATCGAATAGGGATAGTTCAGGGCAAATCGCGGCAAAGACATCTTTTCGATTTCCCCGGCCCTATTTCAAGTATAGCTCGATTGGATGGCCGCTTTTCGCGATCAAGCGTCAAACTCGCCCGGCCAACGGGCTAACACGCAACGTTGCGGTCGAGCGTCATGAGGCTTTCGGGCCGAACAAGAACGACGGCCGACGTCCCGATCGCCGACCGGTCGGCTGACATCACGCGAGACTGAAAGCCGTGCGGGTTTGCGACAGCATGACAAGCACAACGCCGAGTTGCGTCGTCTTTGTTTCCGCGCGGCTAGGCCCTGCCTTTAGCAGCTCCGAACCGCGCAAAGATATTCCGGCCGAGCGCTTGCGGGGCCGGCGCTCGGTGAGTAACCCTCCGGATATATACGGAGTGGAAGGCCGCCGATGGACATAGGACAAGTCGATGGCACAGGTGATGATCACTGAAAGAGCGCATGCCGATCGCATGTCCCGCATCCAATCGCTTCCAACATGGTTGGCAGGACTTGGCTACATACTCTCTTATGTGGCTCTCGCATGGCTGAGCATCGCAACGTCCTCTGCACCGTTCGGAATTGTCGCGTGGAGTCCGGAGACGGGACTGAGCTTCGCGGCCTTCCTCATTTTCGGCAATTCGTTCTGGCCATACCTCATAGCCTCAGCCGCCCTTGCGAATCTCATCCTGCATGGCAGCGCGTTTCCTCTCCTTTATCACATACTCAACCCGGTGATCGTCGGGGGCGGCTACGCATTGGTGTTGAGCTGGGTTCAATCCTCGCGGTGGCAGTTCGACGTAAGTCTCAAGACATTGCGCGATGTGCTTGTGCTGGAAACGACGGCGATCCTCAGCGCCACCGCCGTGGCATGTGCTTGCGTTCTCCTATTGGTCGAATGCCGCCTGCTTTCCACGAGCGATATGGGCTTCGATATGTTTCGCTCCGCGGTCGGGGATTTGATCGGAATTTCGATCGTCGCGCCGTTTCTGCTGATGCTTGCGAGCACCGGGCGTATTCGCAAGCCGACGCGGGAAGCCATTCTGCAGGGTTTATCGATTGTCGCCGCGCTCGTCTTTGCCTTCAGCTTTACCAATCTGCCTCACTTTCGTTTGTTCAACGTGATGTTCTTCCCGATTATTTGGATCGCGCTTCGAAGTGGTTTGGAAGGCGCGACATACGGCCTTGTCGTGACGCAGATCGGCTTGATCTTGGCTCTTCAACTTTCCGGTCCTCAATCCGCCGGCGTCACGACGTATCAAGCGCTGATGCTGGTGTTGGCGTTCACGGGGCTGGCCATCGGCGGTTTGGTAACCGAGCGTCGCCGCTTTGACCAAGATCTGCGCTTGAACCAAGAATCGGTCGCGCACATCTTCCGTCTCGGAAGCGCCGGAGAGTTGACGACGGCCATTGCGCACGAAATCAACCAGCCGCTGACTGCCATCTCTAACTATGCGCGTTTTATTCAGCGGTATCTCGAACGCGAGGACGGCGACAAACGCTCGGCTCTCGAAGCCGCGGCCAAGATGACAGAGCAGGTCGATCGAACGGCCGCCGTCATCAAGAATTTGCGCGATCTGATCCGTCTCGGACGCAGACAGATCGGACAACAGAATGTGCATGTTCTCATACGGGAAGCGTTGGATCTTCTCGAACCGAACCTTCTCCGGACGAGCATCTCGGTCAAAGTCTCAATTGCTCGTGATATCTGGGAGGTGATGGTTGATCGTCTCCAGATCGAGCAGGTTTTCATGAACATCATCTCGAACGCGATAGACGCGATCAACGACGCCGGATCCTACGAAAGGCTGATAATCGTCGAGGGGGTTAATCTCCCGGACGGCAGGGTCGAAATCGTCATTCGTGACAGCGGACCTGGTTTTCCCGAGGACTTTAATTTCCGGCAATCCGGAATTCGATCGTCGAGCAAAAGGGAGGGCTTGGGCGTCGGCCTTTCACTTAGTCGCACGATCGTTGAAGGACACGGAGGAGAACTCTTGCTAGGTGGAGACAAGCGCGGAGCAGTCGTTCAGATTCGATTGAAGGCATTCGCACCGGAGATGCACAAATGATCATGCAAGCGGCGGTGGCGGTCGTTGATGATGACGAAGCGGTGAGAGATTCGCTGTCGATGATGCTTAGCAATCACGGATTTGGCGTCTGCTCTTTTCCCTCGGCCGACGCATTCATGGCGGTGATCGTTGCCGACAATCTGCCGTCCTGTGTCGTTTGTGACATTCGGATGCCGGGAATGTCGGGGCTGGAGCTGCAGCACGAGCTCAAGAAAAAATGGCCAATGGTGCCGCTTGTTCTGATTACGGGACACGGCGACGTAAGCATGGCGGTAAATGCGCTCAAGGCGGGCGCTCACGATTTCGTCGAGAAACCGTTTTCACCTGACCGCCTCATCGACAGCATCAAGTCGGCAATCGATCAGACAGAGCACAAAAGGAACCAGGATCAGGAAATTGTTCGTTTGTCGGCTCGTATAAATGAGCTATCCGACCGGCAGAAGCAGGTGATGGACCTTGCGGTCAAGGGGCTTTCGAACAAGGAAATTGCTCTAAGTTTGAAGATTAGTCCGCGCACGGTGGAAACTTACCGAGCGTGGGTGATGGAAAAGACGGGCGCGCGCAACATCGCTGATCTCGTCAGAATTGCGATACGCCTCGAAGAGAGCGATTTCTCAACTCGGCCCAGATTGCGATCAGCCGGTACCGTCGAAGACGATCAATCCTTGTAGGGCGCGCAGAACGTTGCGACCCGAATATCGGGATTGCCTCGGCAAAATTCCGCGGCGGACCATTCGTTGGCGCCCGACGGATGTGCCGAAATGTGCATGTGCATTTCCTCTGAGACGTGCTCAGCTTCGTGTCTCCGGCATGCACGCGTAGGGATCCAGCTACCTTCAATCATTTCGAAATCGCCATCGCACCTCGAATGGGCGCTGGCGGCGCCGGCAGTCATCCAGGATGCAAGCAGCGCGGCCGAAATAGCAACAACAAGGTTCCGCATGTTCACTCCCATTGTTGGTGTGGTTCTGCAGCGAATGCTCGGCGGAGAAAGCGGAGGTCAGGTGCGTCGGCGCAGTCGACCTCGCGACGCGTTCCCGGCCGAGATTCTTCTCACAGGCTAGCTGGATTCTCGGCGTGCGTTATCCCGCTCGATACCGTCGGCCGACTGCCGTCGGGGCAGACACATCCGTAGAGACACGGAGGAAGAATGGCTGGTGAGAGGCCGCGAAAAGCCTCAGCGCAAGGCGGGCGGGGATGAGAAGTTATTTGGGATGGCCGGAAGAGCAGCGAGAGACGTAAGCGAAATCAAACTCTCG
>JAICLG010000007.1 GCA_025927515.1 Hyphomicrobium sp. | reverse complement strand
TCTTCATCGCCGATCGGCGTTTCGAGTGAGATCGGCTCCTTCGCGATCTTCAGAACCTTGCGCACCTTTTCGAGCGGCATCGCAAGCTTTTCCGCCAGCTCTTCCGGCGTCGGCTCGCGGCCGATTTCGTGCAGCATCTGGCGCGACGTGCGAACGATCTTGTTGATCGTCTCGATCATGTGCACCGGAATGCGGATCGTCCGCGCCTGGTCCGCGATCGAGCGCGTGATCGCCTGCCGGATCCACCACGTTGCGTAAGTCGAAAACTTGTAGCCGCGGCGATACTCGAACTTATCGACGGCCTTCATCAGGCCAATGTTGCCTTCCTGGATAAGGTCGAGGAACTGCAGGCCGCGGTTCGTATATTTCTTGGCGATCGAAATGACGAGACGAAGGTTGGCTTCAACCATCTCTTTCTTCGCCTGCCGGGCTTCGCGTTCGCCCTTCTGCACGGCTTTGACGATACGGCGATATTCCGGAATTTCGAGGCCGGTTTCAGTCGCGAGCTGATGGATTTCGGCGCGGATCTGCTCGACCTGGGTCCGTTCGCTCTTGACGAAGCTGCCCCACTTCTTGCCGTTTTCGGCGACGCGATCGAGCCATGTCTGATCGAGCTCGTTGCCATAGTATTCGTCGATGAAGTGCTGGCGCGGCACGCCGTAGCTGTCCGCGAGGCGCATCAATCGCCCTTCAAGACCGATCAGCCGTTTGTTGATCGCGTAAAGCTGCTCGACCAGGCTTTCGATACGATTGTTGTTCAGCGACAGCGATTTCACGTCGACGATGATCTCGTCGCGGATCTTCTCGTATGCCTTCTGCTGCTGGCGTGAGCCCTGGTCGCCGACGAGCTGTTGCTCGAGCTTCTTGTCCTGCTGCTTGCGAAGCTTCTTGTAGGTCGCGGCAATCTGGTCGAACGTTTCGAGGACCTTCGGCTTCAGCTCCGCTTCCATCGCGGCGAGCGACATGGCGTTTTCGAATTCGTCCTCGTCATCGCCTTCGCCTTCCGGTGCGCCTGACGGGCGGTTGTCGGCCGGTGGTGCCTCAGGCGCATCCTCGGCGCCCGTCTCGGCAACTTCTTTGGCCTCCGGACCTTCGTACGTCGCCTCGAGATCGATGATGTCGCGAAGCAGAATCTTGCCTTCGTTGAGTTCGTCGCGCCAGATGATGATGGCCTGGAACGTCAGCGGGCTTTCGCAAAGGCCGGCGATCATCGCCTCGCGACCAGCCTCGATGCGCTTGGCAATGGCGATTTCGCCTTCGCGCGACAGAAGCTCGACGGAACCCATCTCGCGCAGGTACATGCGCACAGGGTCGTCGGTGCGTTCGGCGGGCTCGGATTTCGTCTCATTTTTGACGAGCGCATTATTCTGCGCGACCAGCGCCCGGCCTTCTTCTTCGTCACCGGCTTCTTCGCTGGCTTCCGCGCCTTCCTCGCTGTCTTCGTTCTCGACGACCGTGATCCCCATGTCGGAGAGCGTCGCATACAGATCTTCGATCTGGTCCGACGAAACCTCCTCGGACGGCAGCACCGAATTCAACTGATCGAGGGTGACGTAGCCCTTCGCCTTCGCCGATTTCAGCAGACGCTTGACAGCCTGATCGGAAAGATCGAGCAGGGGGCTATCGCGCTCCGGAGTTTCGGCCGCTGGTTGCTCTTTCTCTTCCGTCTTCTGGGCTGCCTGCTGGGCGCGTGCCATCCTGGTATCCTTGTGCACCGGTCATTTCCTGTCTGGAAATGACCTCAACCAACGTTTTTAGTCCCTGGATACCTGCCGCACAGCGATGTCCAGGACCGGATAGATTTTTGCGCGCCTAACTGGCACGCTTCTCAATTTGGGCGTCGTCCGCGGGCTGATCGATCTCGGCGTCCATCTGGTCCATTGACGCCTCTCGGGCGATCTGGCGTTTGATGTCGAGAAGGTGAGTCCAGGCCTCTTCTGTGCAATCCCGATACCAAGCTTCTTCCGCTGCTCTCAGCGCGCGCTCCAAAGCGTCCTGCCGCTGATGCAGGGCAAGGATATGGTTCCAGGCGGCTTCGACATCGGTGGCAGAAGCATCTGGCTCGGCAAAACGGTCGCTGATGTGCGTAATCGTTCGCGCGACGAGGTCCACCACCTTTGCAACCCCCGATTTGCTCAATTGGGTGCCTAGAGTTGCGCTGTCAAGGGAATTTTGTCTCGCATGCACTGCTAAAATCTCATCCCGGAGCGCGGAAAGGGGCTGCGCTGCAAACTCGAGGGCGCCGATCGCCTCGGAGTGCTCGTCGATCAACCAGGGATGGTTCATCAAAGTCTTCAGCATCAACGCCTCTCTGGGCGGTATACTCTGAAGGTGGCCTGCGAGTTCGGGGCTGGCGTTAACCAACTCAGGATATGGATTTTTTTTGGTGAATCGCCGGTCGGGGCCGTCGAGGCGCACGCGATCGCGGACCTTCCAGCTCTGTGCCATTGTGGGACGCGCGTAAGATCCCTGAAAGGACGTCGCGGCATACGCGCCATCGCTTCCGCCACTCAAGCGCCGCGAGGATCGGCTTCGCCCAAGCTGATACAACCTGTCGCGGAGCTCGCGTTGGTAATGACTACGCACGGTTGCATCTTGGATCGCCGCCGCCAAGGCCAGCAATCGAGCTTCGAGAGCAGCCCGCTGCTCGGGTGTTCCGGTCGCGCCCGCCCGTAGCTCGCGGTCCCAAAGAGCCTCGACCAGCGGCCGCGTCTTTGCCAGCACCTCCGACATGGCCGCAACCCCTTGCTGCCGGATCAGGTCGTCCGGGTCGATCCCCTCGGGCAGAAAGGCGAATGCGACGCTCAAGCCGGGTTTCAGCCAGGGCAGGGCGACCTCGACCGCGCGATCGGCGGCTTTGCGGCCGGCGCTGTCGCCGTCGAAGCAGAGGATGGGCTCCTCGGCAAATCGCCAGAGGAGCTTGAGCTGATCTTCCGTGAGCGCCGTTCCAAGCGGGGCAACCGTTTCGCCGAAACCGGCTTCGGCGAGCGCCACCACGTCCATGTAGCCTTCGACGACAATGACGCGGCCCTTGTCGTGTGCGCTGGATCGCGCGCGCGCGGCGTTGAAGAGCGTGTGCCCCTTGTGAAAAAGCGGCGTCTCCGGAGAGTTCAGATACTTGGCGGGAACGTCTTTTTCGAGCGTACGCCCTCCGAAAGCGATGACGCGGCCTTTGAGGTCGAGGATCGGGAACATGACCCGATTGCGAAACCGGTCGTAAGGCTCCGGGATGTCTTCGCCTCCGATAAGCATGCCGGAGGCCACCATGTCGTTCAGCGAAAAGCCTTTCGCTTTGAGATGCGCGGAGAGCGCCGTACGCGAGTTTGGGGCGAAGCCGAGACGGAACGACTGGATCGTCTCGCAGGCCAAGCCCCGTTTTTCGAGATAGCGCCGCGCTTCGGCACCGGAGCCCGACCGCAGGCTGTCTTCGAAGAACGCAGCCGATGCTTCGAGCAGCCGGTAGAGACGATCGCGCTGATCTTCTTGAGCCGCGTTCCGCTCGGGCTGTTTCGGCATCGGAACGCCGGCTTCCGCCGCCAGACGTTCGACGGCTTCCGGAAACTCAAGGCCCTCGGTCTTCATCACGAACGTGAAGATGTCGCCGTGCTCGCCCGAGGCGAAGCAATGATAGAAGCCTTTGAGATCGTTAACGGTGAAGGATGGGGTCTTCTCCGTCTTGAACGGCGACAGCCCTTTATATTCGCGCCCCGCTTTTTTGAGCGCGACCTTGCGCCCGACGACCTGGCTGACAGGAAGCCGGGCGCGGATCTCATCCAGGAAATTCGGATTGAAGCGCATACGCTCGGGCGGCCTCGGTCAATTGGGAATCGGTCTTACAAG
The DNA here is from genome assembly GCA_025927515.1 of Hyphomicrobium sp. Lineage (GTDB taxonomy): Bacteria > Pseudomonadota > Alphaproteobacteria > Rhizobiales > Hyphomicrobiaceae > Hyphomicrobium_B. The sequence goes on along the minus strand of JAICLG010000007.1, from coordinate 18,065 downwards.
CGACTCAATAAGTGATTCGCCTGAGCACATTGTGCGCCTCGAAGCTTCTCAGCGCAGGACTTGCCCGCTTTCCACAGCCTGCCCGCCACAGAGGGCGAATTGCGCAATTGGTCAGCCGAGGGTCGCTTTGACCGCGGCGCTGGCCTTCTGGAAATCCATCTTTCCCGCGTACTTGCCTTTCAGCACGCCCATGACCTTACCCATGTCTTTCGGCGAAGCCGCTCCCGCTTCCTTGATGGCGTCTGCAACGGCGGCGCTGATCTCGCTCTCGTCCATCTGTTTCGGCAGATAAGCTTCGATCACGTCGATCTCGGCCTGTTCCGTGGCGGCAAGGTCCGGCCGGCCGCCGCTGGTATATTGTTCGATGGAATCGCGACGCTGCTTGACCATCTTGGTCATGACGGCGGCGATGCCTGCCTCGTCGAGCGGCTTCTTCGCCTCGATCTCCGCGGACTGGATCGCGGCATTGATGAGGCGCAGCGTCGCGACGCGCTGTTTTTCTCCGGCTTTCATCGCCATTTTTAGGTCGTCGCTGATCTTCGCGCGCATGCTCGTCTCCTTGAGGTCGAAGCCAGTGGTTTAGGAGCGTGCCGGGCCGAGAGCAACCCACGGGGTTCCGAGACCGCGCAGACTGGCGCAATTGACGGCAGAAAGCCGTTCCCATAGGTTCCGGCGCAATTCCAAGCCTTGAGCGGCTTAGCGCCCAACATCCGGATTTTCGATGACCGCACCTGAACCCTGGACAGACGTGCCGCTGACCGCGCGCCTCGTGCTTGATGACGGCACGGTGATTGCGGGCCGGGGCCTCGGCGCAACAGGCAGCGCCGTCGGCGAGGTTTGCTTCAACACGGCGATTACCGGTTATCAGGAAATTCTGACCGATCCGAGCTACGCCGGCCAGATCATCACGTTTACGTTTCCCCACATCGGCAACGTCGGGGCCAATAACGAAGATACCGAAACCTCGAACCTCGCCTCGCGCTCCGGCGTGCGTGGCTGCGTACTGCGCGCCGACATAACCGAGCCGTCGAACTATCGCGCCGCCGAGAATCTCAACGCGTGGCTCAAGACGCGCGGCATCGTCGCCATCTGCGGTGTCGATACGCGGGCGCTGACCGCGCGCATTCGCGAAAAGGGAATGCCAAACGCCGTCATCGCGCACGAGCCGTCTGGCCAGTTCGATATCGAGAAGCTCAAGGCAGAGGCGAAGGCTTGGCACGGGCTGCTCGGCCTCGATCTCGTTCCTGACGTGACGAGCGGCCAAAGCTACTCGTGGGACGAGCAGCGCTGGGTATGGAACGGCGGCTTCGCGCGCAACGAAAATCCCGAGTTTCACGTCGTCGCCATCGACTACGGCCTGAAGCGCAATATTCTCCGCTGCCTGGCTGCCGCAGGTTGCAAGGTGACGGTCGTGCCGGCGACGGAAAAAGCCGAGGATGTGCTGGCGCGCAATCCTGACGGCGTCTTCCTCTCCAACGGCCCCGGCGATCCGGCTGCCACCGGCAAATACGCCGTTCCGGAAATCAAAAAGCTCGTCGATAGCGGCAAGCCCGTGTTCGGCATCTGTCTCGGTCATCAGATGCTGGGGCTGGCGCTCGGCGGTACGACCAAGAAGATGCACCAGGGGCACCACGGCGCCAATCATCCGGTGAAGGACTTCACGACGAACAAGGTCGAGATCGTCTCGATGAACCACGGCTTCGCCGTCGATCGCGACAGTCTGCCGAAGGGCGTCGTCGAAACGCACGTCTCGCTTTTCGACGGATCGAATTGCGGATTGAGCGTCGAAGGCAAACCGGTCTTTTCGGTCCAGCACCACCCCGAGGCATCTCCCGGCCCGCAGGACAGCCATTATCTCTTCACGCGCTTCGTCAACATGATGCGCGAGCAAAAGGGCCGGCCGACGCAACGCGAGCGTTGAGCAAGCGAGGCTGGCGCCAAACGTCATCCGCAGACGAATAAACCTTGCCGAACATTTAGATCGCGCCTGCGACAAATCTCGCTATAAGGCTGGGAAAAAAGTCCCCGGAGGAATTCATGCGCGCGTTTTGCCTGGCTCTCCTGCTGCTTGCGGCAGCCGGTCCGGCTTTTGCTGAGGACTGCACAAAAGACCTTCTGACAGCCTTCCAGAAGCAGCGCACCTCCAAGGCGTTTCGCGTGGAGTTCAGCCAGCAGACGCCCGAGGGCGAGGTGCACATGAAGGTCGACTACATGCCGCCCGACCGGATGCTGCAGACCGTGACGTCACCGGCCATGCCGGGCGAACAGCAGACGATGCTGGTCGGCAATCGCGCGTTCGCGGGCTCGAACGGGGCGTTCGAGGAACTGCTTCCCCAATTCACGCAGTCCATCATCGCCGAGTTCAACAACGCAGTCGGCGTGCCAAAGAACCTCGGCACCTTCGAATGCGTCGGGAAATCGAAATTCGATGACCATGAGCTTGTAGGTTACAGGACGGCCGAGAAGATTCCGGCAGGCGCCGATACGTCGAAGATCATGGCCCGCACGATATATGTCGATCCAACTACGGGCTTGCCCACATACAACGTGATCGCCGCGTTGAGCGGCAGTGCCGATCCGGCTTTGAAGATAAAGTATTCGTATCCGACAGACGTCGAGATCGTTGCGCCGACGAATGCACCCGTGCAAAAGACCTACTAGCAATTTTATCGGCCGTAAGTGGCCTATCGTTCAGGATATTCGCCATGCGCCGGATTGCGCTCATCGCCGCTTCTCTTGCCGTCCTCGCGTCGGCTGCTCACGCGCAACAACCGGCTCCGCCCGAGCCTGCTGCCGACGCCAAGCCGAACGCCAATCCTTGCGCTAATGAAGTGGCGGCCTCGCTCGAAAAGCTGCGCAATGCGTCGTGGTTCCGGATGACGAGTGACATGTTCACCGAGAACGGCCCGACGACAATGCAGGTCGACTATGTGCTTCCAGACCGGATGCATCAGAAAGTAACGAATAAGCTCACCAAGAAAACCTCGGAAGTGATCCTGATCGGCAATGAAGCCTGGTCAAGAGAGGGCGAGGGGAATTGGATTCCGCTGAAGGCCAATATAGCCGCAGAACTGCAGACCCAGATGCAAAATTCGGTGGTTCAGCAGCAGAAGGATGTGGGGCCCTACGTCTGTAAGGGGCGCACCAAGTTCGACGGCCACGATGTGATGTCGTACAGGCTCGACAGCGAACTCGGCAAAGGCGAAACGGTCAAAAGCCAGACGTATCGCATGTTCTACGTTGACGCCATGACGGGACTTCCGGTGGGCAACGTGCTCCTGGTCCCGCGCCACGACGAAAAGCCGATTTTCAAGACGACGTACGCATTTCCACTCGATATCCAGATCGAGGCGCCTAAGAACGTCGCCCCTCCTGCGTCTTCCGCGCCTCCGGCCGCAGCACCTGCACCGGCCCAACCGGGTGCGACACCGGGTACCGGAAAATAGGCGGGTGGCAGCCGTCCGCGCCGCGGGCGGCCCATATGGCTGGATAAAATGCACTTGGGGACCCCGTCCCTGCCACGCTCTGGTGGCGGCTTCGATGGCTGCCATGTGCCGCGCGATGGTGACCGTACTTCGCCTTGGCGCTAAAAGCGCCTCGGAGACAATTCCTAATGACCGCGATCGATTCTGCCGCCGTCACCCGTCCGGCGACCGCCAAAATAACATTCTCAATCCTTCTGGCGGTGAGCTTCTGCCACCTGCTCAACGACGTCATGCAGTCGTTGCTTCCGGCGATCTATCCGATGCTGAAGGACAACTACGGTCTCGCGTTCTGGCAGGTCGGCCTATTGACGACGGCTTTCCAGGGAACGGCATCGCTGCTGCAACCTGTAATCGGTTTTTATACCGATCGTCGGCCCGTTACGCACTCGACGAGCGCCGGCATGGCATCAACACTCGTCGGATTGGTCCTGCTCGCGTATGCGCATACCTATGCCGTGCTGCTGATTGGCGCCATGCTCGTTGGCGTGGGCTCGGCGGTCTTCCATCCCGAATCGTCCCGTATCGCGCGGATGGCATCCGGCGGCCGTCACGGGCTGGCACAGTCGCTGTTTCAAGTCGGCGGCAACTTCGGCACGTCACTGGGACCGTTGCTCGCGGCGTTCATCGTGCTGCCGCAGGGACAAAAGAGCATTGCCTGGTTCGGCGTGGTGGCGTTGCTCGGCATCGTGATCCTGTGGCGGGTGAGCGAATGGGGAACGCGCGCCCGCGCCCGTCCCAATGCCGACCCAGAGGCATTGCATCTGCCCTTTTCGCGGGCTCGCACGAATTGGGCGCTCGTGACGTTGGCAATGCTCGTTTTCTCGAAATACATCTACATGGCGAGCCTGACGAGCTACTACACGTTCTATACGATGCAGAAGTTCGGGGTTTCGGTTCAGCAATCGCAGCTTCTGCTGTTCGTATTCTTAGGCTCGGTTGCCGCCGGTACGGTTTTGGGTGGCCCGATCGGCGACCGTTTCGGCCCGAAGACCGTCATCTGGTTTTCGATCCTCGGCGTTCTGCCCTTCACGCTGGCGCTGCCATACGCCAACCTCCATTGGACGATCGCCTTATCCGTGGCGATCGGCCTTATCCTGTCGTCGGCATTTCCCGCGATCATCGTGTTTGCCCAGGAGCTCGTCCCTGGCCGCGTAGGCATGATTGCAGGGATTTTCTTCGGTTTCGCCTTCGGCATGGCCGGTATCGCCGCGGCGGTGCTTGGCGTCGTCGCCGACGCCAAGGGCATCGACTACGTTTATGACGTCTGTTCGTATTTGCCGCTTCTCGGCCTGCTGACGGTGTTCCTGCCGTCGATGAATCACGCCAAATCCGTGGCCGTGGGAAGGATTGCGTGACGGTCGTTACGGACTGGAAACCCTATGCCGCATATTTTGAGGGTTCCCCCTCAGTGCGGCTTTCCCTATAAGCCCGGCTTAGCCTGAGATCTGAAACTTCATCACCGAGCCGGCAGCGCGTCATCCGCTTCCGTTTCGCCCAAACGCTTGCGCGGCATGCCCAAACGCACAGACATCAAATCAATTCTCATCATTGGCGCTGGACCGATCGTCATCGGCCAAGCCTGCGAGTTCGACTATTCCGGGACGCAGGCCTGCAAGGCGCTGCGCGAGGAAGGCTACCGCATCATTCTCGTCAATTCCAATCCGGCCACGATCATGACCGACCCGGATTTGGCGGATGCGACCTACGTCGAGCCGATCACGCCGGAAGTCGTGACGAAGATCATCGCCAAGGAACGGCCCGACGCCATCCTGCCGACGATGGGCGGACAGACCGCGCTCAACACCGCGCTGGCGCTGCATCAGCAGGGCGTTTTGCAGCGTTACGGCGTCGAGCTTATCGGCGCCAAGGCCGAGTCGATCGATAAGGCCGAAGACCGTCAGCTCTTCCGCGAGGCGATGCGGACAATCGGACTCGAGACGCCGCGCTCGAAGCTCGCGCACAATCGCGAGGAAGCCGCGGCAGCTTTAGAGCACGTCGGACTCCCGGCCATCATTCGCCCGTCCTTTACGCTTGGCGGAACGGGTGGCGGCATCGCCTACAATCGCGAAGAATTTTTTGAAATTACCGAGCGCGGCCTCGACGCATCCCCGACAAACCAGATCCTCGTCGAAGAAAGCGTCCTCGGCTGGAAGGAATTCGAGATGGAGGTCGTCCGCGACAAGGCGGACAACTGCATCATCATCTGCTCGATCGAGAACGTCGATCCGATGGGCGTGCACACCGGCGACTCGATCACCGTCGCTCCGGCGCTGACGCTGACTGATAAAGAATATCAGATCATGCGCGACGCATCGATCGCAGTGCTGCGCGAGATCGGTGTCGAAACCGGCGGCTCCAACGTGCAGTTCGCGGTCAATCCGGCTGACGGACGTCTGGTCGTTATCGAGATGAACCCGCGCGTTTCGCGTTCATCCGCGCTGGCGTCGAAGGCAACCGGATTCCCCATCGCCAAGGTCGCGGCCAAGCTCGCGGTCGGCTACACCCTCGACGAGATCCAGAACGACATCACCGGCGGCGCGACGCCTGCATCCTTCGAGCCGACGATCGACTACGTCGTGACGAAGATCCCGCGCTTCGCATTCGAAAAGTTTCCCGGCGCCGACACGTCTTTGACGACGTCGATGAAGTCAGTCGGCGAGGCGATGGCAATCGGCCGGACGTTCCAGGAGAGCATGCAGAAGGCGCTGCGCTCGATGGAAACCGGGCTTACAGGCTTCGACGACGTGCAGCTTGAAGGCCTCGGCCAGGGCGACGACAAGAACGTCGTGCGCGCCGCGGTATCCCGTCCGACCTTCGATCGTATCTTGAAGGTCGCGCAGGCATTTCGCGTCGGCTTCTCGCTCGACGAGATACATCAGTACTGCAAGATTGATCCTTGGTTCCTGTCCGAGATCAAGGCCATCGTCGATACGGAAGCGCGGGTCATCGCGCATGGACTGCCCAAGTCAGCAACCCAGTTTCGCGCTCTCAAGGCGCAAGGGTTCTCGGATGCGCGCTTGGCCAAGCTTGCAAAGATCACTGAGGCCGACGTGCGCGCGACGCGCAAAGAACTCGGCGTCACGCCGGTGTTCAAGCGCATCGATACGTGTGCGGCGGAGTTCGCCTCTCCCACGGCCTACATGTATTCAACTTATGAGGCTGGGCTTAGCGGCGATCCCATCTGCGAAGCCAAACCCACTGCGAAAGACAAGATCGTCATTCTCGGCGGCGGTCCGAACCGCATCGGGCAAGGCATTGAGTTCGACTACTGCTGTTGCCACGCCTGCTTCGCGCTGACGAAGGCCGGCTACGAGACCATCATGGTCAACTGCAATCCGGAAACGGTATCGACCGACTATGATACCTCCGACCGGTTGTTCTTCGAGCCACTAACGGCCGAAGACGTCCTCGAAATCATCGGGGTCGAAAGCGGCAACGGCACTCTTAAAGGCGTCATCGTGCAATTCGGCGGACAAACCCCGCTGAAGCTCGCGAGCGCGCTGGAAGAGGCGGGCGTCGCGATCCTCGGTACTTCACCCGATGCCATCGATCTCGCGGAGGACCGCGATCGCTTCAAGGCGCTCGTCGAAAAGCTGAAGCTTACACAACCGAAGAGCGGTATCGCCAAGACGCCCGGCGAAGCGCGCGCTGTCGCCGAAACGATCGGATATCCCGTCGTCATCCGCCCGTCTTACGTGCTCGGCGGCCGGGCGATGGAAATCGTCCACGACGGCGCCGAGGTCGATCGTTATGTCGCGCGCCTTTCGGCAACGCTCGATAGGCCGTCGGAACTCGTCGTATCGGAGAAACGGCCGCTCCTGATCGACAGCTATCTGACGGATGCCGTGGAGGTCGACGTCGATTGCCTTTCCGACGGCAAGGATACTTTCGTCGCCGGCATTATGGAGCACATTGAGGAAGCTGGCATCCATTCCGGCGACAGCGCCTGTTCGCTGCCTCCGCATTCGCTGTCGGGCGAAACCATCGCCGAACTCGAACGCCAGACGCGCGAGCTTGCTCTTGCGTTGGGCGTCGTCGGATTGATGAACGTGCAGTTCGCGATCAAGGACGGGCAGGTCTTCATCCTCGAAGTAAACCCACGCGCTTCTCGAACCGTGCCATTCGTCGCGAAAGTCATCGGCTTGCCGATCGCGTCGATCGCGGCTGAGATCATGGCGGGCAAGCCGCTCGCCGCATTCAAGCTCAATAAGCCGGTCTACAACCACATTGCGGTCAAGGAAGCCGTTTTCCCGTTCGCGCGATTCCTCGGCGTCGATCCGATTCTCGGGCCGGAAATGCGATCGACGGGCGAAGTCATGGGCATTGACCACGATTTTGCCATGGCGTTCGGCAAAAGCCAGCTTGGAGCCGGTCAAAAACTACCGTCGGACGGCACCGTGTTCGTGTCGGTCAAGGAAAGCGACAAGGCGCGGATCGTCGGTCCAGTGAAGGAATTGCAGGCCATGGGTTTCAAAGTCGTCGCGACGCGGGGCACCAAGCGGTTTCTCGAGGCCAACGGCATTCAATGCGAGGGCATAAATAAGGTGCTTGAGGGCCGGCCGCACATTGTCGACGCCATGAAGAACGGCGATATTCAACTTGTTTTTAATACAACCGAAGGTTCGAAAGCCCTGAGCGATAGTAAGGACATCCGGCGCACGGCCTTGCTTCACCACATACCGTACTATACAACATTGGCGGGAGCGGTAGCGGTTACACGGGCCATAAGAGCGTTCAATTCCGACACGCTTCAAGTGGCCCCGCTGCAGGCTTTTGCGCATCGTTGAGCAGTTCGCAATACAGGTGATCTGAACGCTTTCGATAGCGCGGCCAGCAAAGCTACTTTTCCTATTCACCAATCCAAGATTAGTTGGACGGAGCCGGTCGCTCCGCGAATACAGACCGTTCGAAGACGTGGAGATGATGATGGAACGGGTTCCAATGACCGTCGAGGGTTACAAGAACCTCGAAGAAGAACTGCAGCGTTTGAAGGCCGTCGAACGCCCGCGCATCATCGCGGCGATTTCCGAGGCGCGCGCCCACGGCGACCTCTCGGAAAACGCCGAGTACCACGCAGCCAAGGAACAGCAGGGCCTCAACGAGGCGCGCGTTGCCGAGATCGAGGACAAGATCAATCGTGCCGAGGTCATCGATACGTCGAAGCTCTCGGGCGACACGATCAAGTTCGGCGCCACCGTGACGCTGCAGGACGAAGACTCGGACGACAAGGTGACTTACACCATCGTCGGCGATACCGAGGCCGATCTGCGCAACGGCAAGATCTCGATCTCGTCGCCGATCGCGCGTGCGCTCATCGGCAAGTCGAAGGGCGATAGCGTCGACGTCACGACACCCAAGGGCACGCGGACCCTCGAAGTGCTGAAAGTCACCTGGAAATAGCACGCACGCGTGCGATCGCAGGTGGCTACTCGTTGCCGCCCTCGATGAAGGCATGGGCGGCTTCGCATTCGGCTTTGGACGGGACGAGATCGAACGACTGGTCTTCTCTCGTCTTGTTTGAGAGTTCGACCGTATCCGTCGTGCCTTCGAGTGAGATACCGGTCTCGCCCGTATTGAGGCGCAGGTCACCATTGGGCAGCGGTGTCAATCGGAACAGACCGCCGTCGGCTTTGAGGAAGCATTCGAAACTTGCCTCGGTCGTCCTGCAAATTGCGGCCTGACCGTACCACTCCGGACTCGACGTCACCGTGAGGGCGAATTCGAGTTCGAAGCGGTTCGCCGAATTAGGCGATCCATCGAAATTCTTTTTCGCCAGGCTGATCTCGATGCTGTGGACACGCTGGACCGTATGCGCCGCAAGATTTGCCTCGTCGTATGTTCGAGCGAAGCAGGGACGGCCGGCGAGCACGTTCGAGAAATAGCGATCGTAAAGATCGTCGGACGAAGCAGCCAATGTGACCGTCGCCAATAACAGCAGTGCGCCGAGCGGCAGCGTGGCGAATATGTGAGCGCCTGAAATTGACGCGATCCTCATGAGTGCCTCGAATTAAGCCTCACCCGTCAGGTTCCGTCCGGGCCTGCACCGGCGATCGGCACTCCGGGCTCCCGTTTGCTGCGCCGGATCGTCAGAAAAGTTTTTACGCTCGCGACGTTCGGCGCCGACGTCAATTCCTCGAGCACGAAGTTCTGGAAGTCGGGCAAATCGCGCGCGATGCATTTCAACATAAAGTCGCTTTCGCCGGAAAGCATGTAGGCCTCACGGACGAGGGGCCATGCGAGAACGCGGTTCTCGAAGGCGTGCAGATCGGACTCCGCCTGATTGTGCAGCCGGACCATGGCGAACGCCGTCAATGCATAGCCGAGCGCAACCTCGTCGATAAGCGCCGTATAGCCCGAGATGAGGCCTGCTTCCTCCAGCGCCCGCACACGGCGCAGGCAAGGCGGCGCCGAAAGGCCGATGCGGTTGGCGAGCGCGATGTTCGTCATGCGCCCGTCGCCCTGTAGCTCTTTCAGAATGCGCCAATCGATGGCATCGAGTTCTATGGCCATGAGACATCCGCTTTATTCGCTTGCGACGTAATATCAGGAATGTTGCGAGGCGACATGACATTTCGCTTGTTTCTTGCGATCTCAAGGGACGCGTTCGACCTGCGCCCAGCAACGGACTAAAAATTAAATCCATGACGCACGCATCGACTCCCGTCCCACAGACAACGCTGACGGGTCAGACAGCCTGGATCTTTTCCGATGGCAAAGCCGGGCATGAAGCCCAGTGTTTTGGCGTCGTCGAAGCCTTAGGCCTGAAGGCCGAGGTCAAACGGGTAAGCCCGTCCGGCATCTTCAAACTCCTGTCGCCGTGGGGGCCTGTCGCCCAACGCGAAGGGGTCGGGCGCGTCGACTCGCCGTTGGCTCCGCCCTGGCCGGCCTTGGCGTTTGCCACGGGACGCACCACGATTCCCTACGTGCGTGCCCTCCGTCGCCGGGCGGGCTTGGCGACGTACACGGTCATTCTGATGGACCCGCGGACGGGACCCAACAGCGCCGACCTGATCTGGGTTCCGGAGCACGATCGTCGCCGCGGCGCCAACGTCATTTCGACGTTGACGGCGCCGCACCGGTATTCGCCGCAGCGGCTGCAGGAACTCCGCGCACACGTACCGCCGTCGATCGCGGCACTGCCTCGACCGCGCGTCGCGTGTCTCATCGGAGGTCCGAACGGTGACTATACCTACAGCGACGCGGATGAAGCTCGCCTCGTTCGGAGTCTCGAGGCGCTAGCGAGCGAAGGGTTGGGCCTGATGATCACAACGTCACGCCGCACACCTTCACGATTGGCTTCCGCCATCAAGAGCGCCGTCGGGAGCAAATGCCTTTACTGGGACGGCGAGGGGCACAACCCTTATCCGGATTTCCTCGCCCATGCCGATCTCTTCTTCATTACCGCCGATAGCGTCAGCATGACCTGCGAAGCGGCGGCGACGGGACGGCCGATCTATGTTTTCTTTCCGACCGGCGGTAGCGCCAAATTCGATCGATTTCACGCCGCGCTAGCTGCTTACGGAGCGACCCGGCCGATTCCCGCTCCCGGCACGACGCTTGACACTTGGACGTATGAGCCTCTGCACTCCGCGGAAGTGATAGCGGCCGAGATTGCACGCCGGTGGCAAAAACGCGCTCGCATGCTCCCCGGGCTCGTCGTTTCGCATCAGCCTAGCGATTCCGGCTGAAAGCCGCCGTGAATGCGCTGTTTCCTAGCGGCTGCGGCAGCTTGAACCCCGGCGTCGACGTTCTATTTGAGCAATGCGCGGCAATCGGTTAGAACCCGCGTCAATCCCTAAACCTTTTCCGTAGAGGCGCCGCGCGATGGCCGCACACCAGTACGTTTACCACATGCACAAGCTCTCCAAGACCTATCCGGGGGGCAAGCAAGTGCTGAAGGACATTTCGCTTTCCTTCTTGCCCGGCGCAAAGATCGGTGTCGTCGGTCTGAACGGCGCCGGTAAATCGACACTGCTGAAAATCATGGCAGGTCGCATCGACGATTATATCGGCGAGGCTTGGGCAGCCGATGGCATCAAGGTCGGTTATCTGCCGCAGGAGCCGGAACTCGATCCGGAAAAGGACGTCCTCGGCAACGCCATGGAGGGTGTCGCCGAAAAGAAGGCCATCCTCGATCGCTACAATGAGATCGCTGCCAACTACTCGGAAGAGACGGCGGACGAGATGACCGCGCTTCAGGACCAGATCGATGCGCAAAACCTCTGGGGTCTGGACGCGCAGGTCGAGCAGGCGCTCGATGCGCTGCGTTCGCCGCCCGGCGACTCGGATGTGACGAAGCTATCAGGCGGCGAGAAACGCCGCGTCGCGCTGACGAAGCTTTTATTGTCGAAGCCCGATATCCTGCTGCTCGACGAGCCAACCAACCATCTCGACGCCGAGAGCGTCGCGTGGCTCGAACGCTATCTGAAGGAATACGCAGGCTGCGTGATCCTCGTCACCCACGACCGCTACTTCCTCGACAATATCACCGAATGGACGTTGGAGCTCGACCGCGGGCAGGGCGTGCCGTGGAAGGGTAACTATTCCGGTTGGCTCGAACAAAAAGCCAAACGCGAATCCGTTGAGAAGGCGCAGGAGGAGGGCAAGCAGAAAGCCCTTTCCCGCGAGTTGGAATGGATCAGGTCTTCGCCGAAGGCCCGGCAGGCGAAATCCAAGGCGCGCATCACCGCCTACGAGAAGCTCGCCGATGAAGCAGGACGCGAAGAAACGGGCCGCGCAAGCATCCAGATTGCAACTGGTCCGCGCCTTGGGGGCGTCGTCATCGAGACGGAGGGCCTGACGAAAGCCTTTGGCGACCGCCTGCTGATCGACGATCTGTCATTCAAGCTGCCGCCGGGCGGGATCGTTGGCGTCATTGGTCCAAACGGCGCAGGCAAAACGACGCTGTTTAAGATGCTGACTGGTGCCGAGAAGCCTGACAAGGGCACCATCCGTCTCGGAGACACGGTGAAGATCGCTTACGTCGACCAGTCGCGAGCCCACCTGGACGATAAGAAAACCGTCTGGGAAGAGATTTCAGGCGGCCTCGACCAGATGCTGCTCGGCGGCAAGAAAGAGGTGCCGAGCCGCGCCTATTGCGGCTGGTTCAACTTCAAGGGTGCCGACCAGCAGAAGAAGGTCGGCATGCTATCGGGCGGCGAACGCAATCGCGTGCATCTGGCGAAGCTTCTGAAGGAGGGCGGCAACCTGCTGCTTCTCGACGAGCCGACCAACGATCTCGACACTGAAACGCTGGGTGCGCTCGAAGCCGCGCTCGAAGATTTCCCCGGCTGCGCCGTCGTGATCTCGCACGATCGCTTCTTCCTTGACCGCCTGGCGACGCACATCCTGGCGTTCGAAGGCGACAGCCACGTTGAATGGTTCGAAGGCAACTTCGCCGATTATGAAGAGGACAAAAAGCGCCGCCTGGGCGATGAGGCCGTCGAGCCGCACCGCATCAAGTTCAAAAGGTTCGAACGATAGGGTCAGGCGTTAAACGCGCAAAGCCATTTGCGGGTGTGTACGAAAAGTACACATCCGCCACGGCTGCACTCCGATAACGTCGATGACTTAGCGGTTGAGAGCGAGAACGAGCGCGCGAGGATTGTTTCCGTTCTCGGTGATGTAATTCTGGAAAAGATCGTCGAGGAAGGTCGTCATCCAGAAGCCGACGACTTGAGCGTCGCGCACTTTATATCCGCTCTTCGTCTTCACGACGAGCCAACGCACATCGTAGGCGCTGCCCGACCGCAGCGTGACCCGCGCATCGACATTCGTACCGCCCGCATCGCCGGGACCCTGGCCTACGACGACGGCACTGGCGACCGGGTATTGCGGCGCCGTCTTGGCGGCGTACTTGGCGATGAAGTTGATCATGCCGTTGTAGTAGCTCGGCCGTTCGGACTTCGGCAGATTTCGCATATGCGGGCCAAGTGCGGTCAGGCCGACTCCCGGCACGTCCATGTGATTGCGAAGCACTTCGCTGAATGCGACGACGCCGCCCCTGTTCTGGGCAGCAATAAGCTCATTCTGGACACGCTGCATGTAGGCGGCCGGAGACTCCGCCCGCGCGGAGCTAATTTGCGGCCCGGCGAAGCAGGCCATCATGGCAAGCATCCAGGTGGCCAAGCGCATTCGCGTCCACGATGTCATCGGCGTGTCTAACCCTCGCATAAGTCGCCCCATATCAGTTCTCGTTTTCCAAGTCAGCCCCGAAAGGACTGCGCAACCCGTACATCGGATGCACTTACCACCCCACCGCGGTAGAGAAGCAACAATCTCGGCAAAACAATGCCCGATCACATACAAACCGCTCCCAATCCGCCCTGGGCTAGCTGGCCTCCGGCCGGTCCGCCGGCCCCCGACGCCCGCCCCGTAGGGAGGAGAGGCAGGCCAAGGACGCGGCAAAGTTCAAGGGCTTCCGCCCGTCCGATACGCTCCGCCGTCGCCAGAATAACGCTGCGCCAGGGGTCGGGATGAACGAGAAGCGCTTCCTGATGCGTGCCCGACACCGAGGTCCGGACCCGCACAGCGACGCCTTCATAGGTCACCAAGGGCAGCCGCCAGACGCGGGTCGAGAGAAAATTCTTATCGACGACCGTAACCTCGCCGTCACGAATATCGACAAGGCGATCCGACGTTAGTGCAATGAAAATCTTGCGCAAAGGCCAGCACACCAGCCAGATCCAGAACGCGAAGGCGGCCGCGAGTTCCAAGGCTGCAACGGGGCGGGCGGCTAGCGCTTGGCGAAAATCCGGGGATGCGAGCGCATACGCGGCGAGCCCGATCTGCGGCAGAACAATCGCAGCCGCGAACGTCGCCATCAGCAGCGGACCGGATATCCTGTTGAATTCGGAGTTTCGTCGCTGAAGCGTGATCAGCGGCAGAGGAGCCTCTGCGGAAACGGTTGCGACTTCAGTATCTTGCTGCATGGTGCGTTGTCCGGGAGCCAGCTGCCCGAGCGCACGTTATCCCCCGCAGCCTAAAACGTGGTTAAACATCGTTTCGTCTTAAGGATGAGCCCGGGAGCATTGCCAGGAAAGCCGCATTAAGGACTCTTGACATATAAACATATCTTTATATGTTGCGGGAATGTCAGGGACGTCAGAACTCACAACCTCGGATCTGGTCGCCGCGCTGAAAGCTGCCGCCGAACCGACGCGGCTGCGCATTCTGCTGCTCCTCGCGGGCGGCGAGCTTAACGTCAAGGATCTGACCCTGATCCTGGGTCAAAGCCAGCCGCGCATCAGCCGGCACTTGAAGCTGCTTTTCGAGGCCGGGCTTATCGAGCGCTTTCGCGAAGGCAGTTGGGTCTACTTTCACATATCGGATCGACAAGCCGGAGGCCGCTTGGCGTTGCGCTTGGTGGCGGACGTCGATCCGGCGGAATCCGCCGTTCGGCTGGACCGAGAGCGCGCCGACGCGTTGAAACGCGAACGCGAGGCGGCGGCGCAAGCCTTTTTCGAAAAGCACGCTGCGGACTGGGACCGCATCCGCGCCCTCCATGTTGCTGAGGGTGACGTCGAAGCCGCGATGCGCGACGCGCTTGGGCGCGGACCGTTTCAGTTTTTCCTCGATCTCGGCACCGGAACGGGGCGCGCGCTGGAACTCTTTGCCGACCGCTTCGAGCGTGGGCTCGGCATCGACGTCAACCAAGCGATGCTTGCCTATGCCCGGGCGAAGCTCAAAACGGACGGCTGCACGCGCGCCCAAGTTCGCCACGGCGACATCTATGCTCTGTCCGTCGCGGACATGCAGGCCGATGCTATCGTGATGCATCAGATCCTGCATTTTCTGTCGGATCCGTCTCTTGCGATCCGCGAGGCAGCGCGCGTTCTCGCCCCCGGCGGCAAGCTGTTGATCGTTGACTTCGCGCCGCACGACCTTGAGTTTCTACGAACACGCGAAGCGCACGAGCGCTTGGGATTTTCACACGACCAGATCAGCGGTTGGCTCAAGGAGGCGGGGCTCGTCCCGAAGCTCGTGCGCGATCTGACCCATCAGCCCGGCGACAGCGAAGACATCCTAACGGTCACGCTTTGGCTTGCCGAGCGTCCCGACGATCCATTTTCAAAAACGAACAGGGCTGCCGTGCACGCTGGTACCCTTGAGGAGGCCCGTTGATGGCACAGAGCACCCAACGCAAGAGCAAGCTGCTCGGCTCGGGCGATATCGTCGTCAGCTTTGAATTTTTTCCGCCGAAGACCGACAAAATGGAAGAGACGCTCTGGTCTTCCATTTCGCGGCTTGCACCGCTGCGGCCCGAGTTCGTCTCCGTAACCTATGGCGCAGGCGGATCGACGCGCGAACGCACGCACGCCACGGTTACCCGGATCATCCGAGAAACGGACCTAAAACCGGCAGCACACCTGACCTGCGTCGATGCGACGAAAGACGAGGTCGACGCCGTTGCCAAAGCCTATTGGGACGAGGGCGTTCGCCATATTGTTGCGCTGCGCGGTGATCCCGCACAGGGAGCCGGAACGAAATACGTGCCGCATGCCGGCGGATATCAGAATGCTGCCGATCTCGTCGCGGGCTTGAAGAAGATCGGCAACTTCGAAATTTCAGTTGCCGGATACCCCGAGAAGCACCCGGAGAGCGCATCGATCGAGGCCGATATCGAAAATCTGAAAGCGAAGGTCGATGCCGGAGCCGACCGCATCATCACGCAATTCGGTTTCGATAATACCTACTTCTTGCGCTATCTCGAGCGCGCGCGCGCTGCCGGGATTTGGGTGCCGATTTCGCCCGGTATTGTTCCGATTCACAACTTCAAGCAGGTCGCAAACTTTGCCAAGCGAGCAGGCGCAAGCGTGCCGTCATGGTTGGCGCGCCGCTTCGAGGATCTCGACGAAGATAGCGCCACGACCCATCTCGTTGCTGCTGCCGTCGCCACCGAGCAGGTCATGGATCTCGTCGACGAGGGTGTGAAGAAGTTTCACTTTTACACGTTGAATCGGGCCGACCTAGTCTATGCGATCTGTCATCTTCTCGGCCTCCGTTCGGCGAAGGTTGCGAAGACCAATGCCGACGCGGCGTGATTGGATTCGATAATATGCGAGGCGTTATATGAGACGTAAGCCGAGTTGGGCAGCACTGGAAAAAGCTGCGAAGGAACGGATTCTGGTCATCGACGGTGCCATGGGCACGATGATCCAGCGCCACAAGTTAGGCGAGGAGCACTATCGCGGCGAACGATTTGCCGACCATTCCAAGGATGTCAAAGGCAACAACGACCTTCTTGTCCTGACGCAGCCGAAAGTGATCGAGAGTATTCACGGCGAATATCTCGAAGCGGGTGCGGACCTCATTGAAACGAACACGTTCAACGCACAGCGCATATCGCTTGCCGACTACCGCATGGAAGAGTTGGCCTACGAGATAAATGTCGAAGCGGCGAAGCTCGCGCGCCGCGCTGCCGACGCCTGGACGGCCAAGACGCCGGAGAAGCCGCGCTTCGTTGCCGGTGCGGTCGGACCGACCAACCGCACGGCGTCGATCTCTCCCGACGTCAACAACCCAGGCTACCGCAATGTCGATTTCGACGAGCTGCGCGACGCTTATAAAGAGCAGGTGCGTGGCCTGATCGACGGCGGCGCGGACATCATCCTGATCGAAACGATCTTCGATACCTTGAACGCCAAGGCGGCCGGCTTTGCCACGCTCGAAGTCTTTGAAGAAAAAGATCTCGAACTGCCGATAATGATCTCGGGCACGATCACCGATCGCTCGGGACGCACGCTCTCGGGCCAGACGGCGGAAGCCTTCTGGTACTCGATGCGCCATCTGAAGCCGTTCTCGATCGGCCTCAATTGCGCGCTCGGCGCCGAATTGATGCGCCCATACATTGCTGAGCTATCGCACGTCGCGGATGTGCGCATCTCGGCTTATCCGAACGCCGGTCTTCCCAATGCCATGGGCGAATATGACGAAGGTCCCGATGACATGGCGTGTAAAGTCGAGCCTTGGCTCGCGGATGGCTTGATCAACGTAATCGGCGGGTGCTGCGGATCGACGCCGGATCACATCGCGCATATCGCCGAACATGCCAGAAAACATAAGCCGCGCACGCTTCCAAAGTCCGAACCGCGTCTGCGCCTCTCGGGCCTCGAACCCTTCGTACACGGGTGAAATGATTGTAGCGCCTTCCTCTCCCGGAACGGGAGAGGATGCCCGCAGGGCTGGAGAGGGACTTGGATTGCCAGACGAGCGATGACGGATTCATTGATAAGAACCGCGAGACGGCTACGCCAGCGCCAGACGGACGACGAACGTCTGCTATGGGCGAGACTGCGCGATCGCCGATTGAACGGGCTGAAATTTCGCAGGCAAGTTCCGTGCGGGCCATACGTTGCAGATTTTCTATGCGAGGCAGCTCGATTGATCCTCGAACTCGATGGATCGCATCATGGTGCGCCAGAGCAAATGGAAGCAGACGCTGCGAGAGCGCGGCATCTCAACGGCCTCGGCTATCGCGTCCATCGCATTTGGAATGCGGACCTCAAATCGAACGCGGGTGGTGTACTCGACGAAATAGTCGCGATCGCCACGCGAAGACTGAGCCCCTCATCCGCCCCT
>JAICLG010000237.1 GCA_025927515.1 Hyphomicrobium sp. | reverse complement strand
CGCGATTAAAGCCACATCTCAGTCCCGGCAATGTCGAAAAGACGATGGCTGCCCCGGCTACTGCCATCATCGCATATGATCTTAAATTCTATGATCATCTGCCGAGGCTTTATCCGCCCGCGGATGCCAAGAGCTGGTTCGCCGGCAAGAAGGCGCATGCCGATACGACGGCATTTCGAAACGGTTCTCTTCAGGGTGGTTATTTTATTCTCGCAGCGCGTGCGCTCGGGCTCGATTGCGGGCCGATGTCGGGATTCGACAATTCCGGGGTCGACAACGCGTTTTTTGCCGGTACCGAGATAAAGTCGAATTTCTTATGCAATTTGGGTTATGGCGATCCCGCGGGAGTGTATCCCAGATCTCCGCGATTTAGTTTCGACGAAATTGCAAAGATCGTATAAGTTTCGTCGGAATGAATATTCTTTCGATCGATACGTGCTTTGATGCGTGCTCAGTGGCTGCCGGCCGGGGTCTCCGGTCGCTGACGCCGGCTATTTCGTTCGCCTACGAACCAATGCAAAAGGGGCATGCTGAGCATTTGCTGCCCATGGTGCAGGAGGTCATGGCAGATGCGAATCTGGAATTCGCGGCGCTCGACCGCATCGCTGTCACGTACGGTCCCGGAACGTTTACGGGTACACGTATCTCGGTTTCGGCGGCGCGGGCATTGGCGCTCGCTACGGGAGCCGAAATTGTTGCGATTTCCAGCCTCCGGCTGATGGCCATGAGCCCGCTCATTCCAGCGGCGCCGACGGCGCATATCGCGATTGCGACGGATGCGCGGCGGGACGAGATTTATCTTGAGATATTCGACCGCCATACGCTGAACAGCGTTGTGGCGGCGCAATGCGTCGGAGTCAGAGATGCGGCCCGGCTGCTTGGGCCTTCTCCTATCGTGATCGCGGGATCGGGCGCTGAAGTGGTTGCCAATGCGGCCCGTCAGTCGGGCGTTGATGCAACCGCGATATTGCCAGAGTTGCTGCCTGACGCGTTCGCCATGCTGTTTGCCGCCGAAGAACTTCCGGTATCGGCAACGGTTCGTCCGCTTTATTTGCGGCCGCCTGACGCCAAGCCTCCGGCTCCAAGCCCGCTTGTTGGAGCGCGGGCATGACATCGAACGTTACCCCGTTCCGAAACGTCAAGCATGCCAGCATGCTGTGGGCGGCACCCGAACGGGCCGAAGAAATCGCGGAGCTTCACGCGAAGCTTTTCACGCCGCCTTGGGATGCGAATGCCGTTCGCGGATTGCTGGAGCACCCCGCAGCGACATCATTGGTCGCCGTTGCCGGATCGCCAAAGGCTGTCATCGGCTTCGTGATCGGTCAGCTTGCAGCGGACGAAGCCGAAATCCTGTCGATTGGCGTTGCACCGAATTGGCAACGCGCGGGCGTCGCCGCCGGACTGCTCGAAGGATTGTCGCGTGCGGCGCGGCGCGGCGATGCAAAACGTATTTTTCTCGACGTCGCAGAGGACAACGAAGCGGCGCTCGCGCTCTATCGCAAGCTCGGATTTCTAGAATCCGGACGGCGTAAAGGCTACTATCAGCGCCCCGGTAGCAAAGCCGTCGATGCCTTGACGCTCGTTTTAACGCTCTAGGCCTATATTCGCGCTCCTCTCGATATAGACGCGGGGCCTCACCGCTGCCTATAACGCCGGAGAGTCGGGCAATAATGTCATGCGATTCTGGGCCTCAGAGCCGCCTCTAACCAAGCCGGATGTTGATGTCCGTGAGACGTGCAAAGCACCAGACCCCGCTTGAATGCCGATGTGCCGAGCACGGCCTGCGCATGACCGGGCAGCGCCGCGTCGTTGCGCAGGTGCTTTCGGCTGCGACCGACCATCCCGACGTTGAGGAAGTGCACCGGCGCGCCCACGCCATCGATCCTCGCATCTCGCTTTCGACGGTCTATCGGACGCTCAAGCTTTTTTCTGCGAAGGGTATCCTGGAGCGGCACGATTTCGGCCTCGGACGCGGGCGCTATGAAGCGACCATGCGCGGCCACCACGACCACCTTCTCGATGTCGATACGGGGCGCGTCATCGAATTCTCGAATGCGGATATCGAAAGCTTGCAGGAACGCATCGCGCGCGAGCTTGGCTTCGAGCTTGTCGGGCATCGTCTCGAACTTTACGGCGTGCCGCTCGCCAAAAAAAAGACGGCGGGCCGCAAGGCCTGATTGCGCACCATGGCAACGGGCTCGCTTCGCGCATCATCCGTCCTTGCAGCCTTCTTTGGGTTGACCCTGCCGCTGATGCCGGTGCAGGCGCTGCTGCTCAGGGTTTCCGACAGGGCGGCGCGGCGTTTTCCGCATTGGTATCATCGGCAGGTTTGCCGCCTTCTCGGCATCCGGCTCGACGTCGAGGGCACCGTCGCAGAAAATGCGCCGGTGCTTCTCGTCTGTAATCACACGTCATGGCTCGATATTCCCGTGCTTTCGGCGCTCGCTCCGGTATCGTTCGTCGCCAAGCTGGAAGTCGGAGGCTGGCCGTTCGTGTCGGCGCTGGCGCGATTGCAGCGATCGGTTTTCATTGATCGGACGCGGCGGCTGGCGACGGGGGATGCCGCCAACGCCATCACGCAGCGGTTGAAGCAGGGCGATACGATCGTTCTTTTCGCCGAGGGTACGTCGAGTGACGGCAATCGCGTGCTGCCGTTCAAGACGTCGCTGTTCGGCGCCGTAGCGGGTGCGGATGCGGCGCTCAGCCAGCGCGTCGTCGTACAAACTGTGGCCGTCGTCTACACGCACATTCATGGCGTTCCGCTGACGCGCGCCGAGCGGCCACGGCTCGGCTGGTACGGCGATATGGAGATGACGTCGCATGCCTGGGGCGTTCTGAAGGCGGGGGCAGTCACAGCGACCATAAAGGTCGGGCCGCCGGTGCCGCTCAGCGATTTCAAGGACCGGAAGGATCTGGCGCTCGAGAGCGAGCGGGCGGTGCGGCGCGACGTCCTAGCCATCCTGCGGGGGCGCGCGGCTCCGGACCTCGTGCCGGTCGAGCCGTCGCCCGAGGATCGGCGGGCAACGCTCGCGATAGCGGCGCAAAAAAGCGAGAAATGGACATGAGCGGGTGCTTTTGTGCTATGCGCGTTCTGAAAGACCCCGTGCAACCTTTGGCTGATTTTACGACGTGAACCGACCCGATCCGAAAACCTATTACCTGAAGACCTTCGGCTGTCAGATGAACGTCTACGATAGCGAGCGCATGGCGGAGGCGCTGGCGCGTGACGGCTATCGCGAGACCACAGAGCTCGATGCTGCCGATCTCGTCATCCTCAACACGTGCCACATCCGTGAGAAGGCGGCCGAAAAGGTCTACTCCGATCTGGGCCGCATTCGGGATATCAAAGGCGCGCGCGAGAAAACCGGCAAGAGCACGGTGATCGCCGTGGCCGGTTGTGTAGCGCAGGCGGAAGGCGCCGAAATTACGACGCGTCAACCGGCGGTCGATCTGGTCGTCGGACCGCAGAGCTATCATCGTCTGCCGGAGTTGATCACGCGCGCAACGAGGGAACGCGCAAGCATCGTCGAGACGGAATTTCCGGGAGACGAAAAGTTTGAACGTATGAAGGCGCCCCGGCGGGTGTCTTCGCCGTCGGCGTTTCTCACGGTTCAGGAAGGCTGCGATAAGTTCTGCACGTTCTGCGTCGTGCCTTATACGCGTGGCGCGGAATTCTCGCGCCCGGTGGCAAAGATCGAGGACGAGGCGCGCGAGCTTGTCCGGGCCGGTGCGAAGGAGATCGTTCTCCTCGGCCAGAACGTCAACGCGTATCATGGCGAAGGCAAAGGCGGGCGCGCTGCCAGTCTGGCAGACTTGATCGCTCAGTTGGCACGCATCGATGGCATTGAGCGTATTCGCTACATGACCAGCCATCCGCGCGATATGAGGGACGATCTGATTGCGGCCCATGCCGAGGTACCGCAGCTCATGCCGTTCCTGCATCTTCCGGTTCAGGCGGGTTCCGACCGCGTTCTCGCAAAGATGAACCGCAAGCACACTGCAGCGGAATACGTTGACCTCATCAGCCGCATCCGTAAGGCGCGCCCCGACATCGCCCTTTCGAGCGATTTCATCGTCGGCTTTCCTGGCGAAACCGAGCAGGATGCCGAGGACACGATCAGCCTTATAAAGGCGGTTGGCTTCGCGCAGGCTTTTTCGTTCAAGTACAGTCAGCGGCCAGGCACGCCGGCGGCAGGGCACGGTGAGCAAGTCGACGAGGGAATCAAATCCGAACGGCTGCAGAGGCTCCAGGCCGTCCTCGACGAACAACAGGTTTCCTTCAATGCCCGAAGCCTTGGAGGCGTCGTGCCCGTGCTATTCGAGCGCAAGGGCCGCGAACCCCATGAATTTGTCGGGCGCAGTCCTTATCTACAGCTCGTTCATGCCGCAGGTAGCGGTGACCTCGTCGGACAGACGGTGAATGTTGCGGTGAATGAAACCCGCCGTTCAAGCCTTTCCGGTGTCATCGAGGCGGCATAATCTGATTGTAGGGCACAAGGCTCGATGTGGCGTGTTAACCACACATTGGACCCATGCCGGTCGGTCGCGTCGCGTGCTAGCTTTGGCGAGCGTGGTCGATTCGAGATCTAAAAGGAGTTCGGGATTGGCAGCATTCCGCGGGGCGTCAGCGCCAGCGTCGAGACGGCCGAACAAGCCGGAACAAGAGACAGCTCGTATCGTTGTCCCCTTCGAAGACAACCGTTTGCTGACGCAACTGCTGGGCGAATACGACAGCCACCTCGCACTAATTGAAGATCGCCTCGGCAT
>JAICLG010000397.1 GCA_025927515.1 Hyphomicrobium sp. | reverse complement strand
CCTGCTGCCGGTCATTGACGCCGTGCTTTCGGAGCTTCGTCGGCTCGACGGCAATCGCCTCTCCCGGCTCTCGGGCGCCGGACCGACGTGCTTCGGCTTGTTCGAGTCCGCGAGCATGGCGCAAGCCGCCGCCTCGACACTGCAAGGGCGACAACCGGATTGGTGGATCAGATCGACGCGTCTCGGCTAATGCGAGCGGCCGATGCAGAAGCCGATGACCTGCTCAAGCGCGTCCTTCTCGCGACTGGCGGGGAAAATCGCGAGCGCATCACGTGCAATCGCACCATAGGAACGTGCCCGCTCGAACGTCGCTTCGATGGCTTTGTGCTTGCGCATCAACGTGACGGCCTGCTCGAGGTCGCCATCGGCAATTTCGCCATCGGCAATCGTTCTGTTCCAGAACTGGCGCTCCTCCGATGTCCCTCGGCGGAATGATAGAATGACCGGCAGCGTGATCTTGCCCTCGCGGAAATCGTCGCCGACGGATTTCCCGAGGTGCGAGCTATCGCCTGCATAATCGAGCGCATCATCGACGAGCTGAAACGCCAGCCCGAGATTTTTTCCGTAGGACCTGAGCGCCGATTGCTCTTCCGTGGGCCGCTGCGCCAACGCCGCTCCTGATTCAGCCGCAGCCGAAAAAAGAGCCGCAGTCTTGGCATTGATGATCGCGAGATAGTCGTCCTCGGTGGTCGAGGTATTTTTCGCCGCGGCTAGCTGCATGACCTCGCCCTCCGCAATGGTCGCCGCCGCGTTCGACATGATACGGAGCACCTGCAGGGAGCCGACGTCGACGAACATTTTGAAGGCCTGCCCGAGCAGAAAATCGCCGACGAGCACGCTGGCTTGATTGCCCCAGATCATCCGCGCCGTCTTGCGGCCCCGTCGCGTAGCGCTTTCATCCACGACGTCGTCGTGCAGCAAGGTCGCGGTGTGCATGAACTCGACGGCGGACGCGGTCCTGATATGACCGGAGCTCGTGTAGCCACACAATTTCGCAGACGCCAGAGCAAGCATCGGGCGAAGCCGCTTGCCGCCGCTGTCGATGAGATGGTGGGCAAGTTCCGGGATCATCTCGACCTCCGAAACGGCCTTGTCGAGAATGATGCGGTTAATGGCTTCGAGGTCGTGGCCGACCAGATCGAGAAGCGGTTGGAGCTTCTGGCCTGTCTCACGAACGTCTTCTAATGGTATGACCCGACCCAAGTTGGTCCTCATTTGTCTTTTTTGCCGTGCTAACATATGCGGAAACCGCGCCGCCGTCCCGCGGCTCCGCGTCCGACCCCCTTTAGGTCCTTCCGGCGAGTGGTGACATGCGCGAACTGATAATGACGAATGATCTTGTCCTCATCAGCTACGTCGAGGCATTGCTTGCCGATCAGGGTATCGAGGCGGTGGTATTTGATCGAAATATCAGCCTGATGGAAGGGTCAATCGGCGCATTTCCGCGCCGTGTGGTTGTACCGGAGGAGTCCTGGTTTCGCGCCAGTCGTATCTTGCGGGACGCCGGTCTCGGCGAATGGGTCATCGAGCATGAACGCCTTTGAGTTGCCTGGCTTGACGGCCGACGAAACCACCGACGATCTCTTTCTGGGCGGCGCGTTGACGATCCGTCAACCACGGAACGGCTATCGCGCCGGGACGGACGCCGTGCTCCTGGCCTCGTTGATTACGCCCGAAACGGCAGCTCCCGGGCCTGTCCTCGATGTTGGCGCAGGCGTCGGCGTCGTTGGCCTTTGCGTGGCAGCCCGGTGCCCAGCCGCGAAGGTCGTGCTCATAGAGCGGGATCCGAATTTGTCGGAACTCGCGCGGGGCAATAT
>JAICLG010000368.1 GCA_025927515.1 Hyphomicrobium sp. | reverse complement strand
CGTCTTCGCGCTGCCGTTCGTCTTCTCGTCCTGGTGGCGTGAGCGCCTCTGGCTCATCATCCCCATCGGACTCATCGTCGCGATCGCGATCGAGCTCTATGCGCTTCATGCCGGCCGCTGGGCGTATAATGCGCACATGCCGATCATCCCGATCCTCAATATCGGTCTGACGCCGACGCTTCAGCTCGCCGTTCTCGGCTACGCCGCTTATTGGTCAGTTCTCAAGCGATAATCATGCACGCACTCGTTCCGCTGCTCATCCACTACCGCTATCTCATCCTATTTCCCGTCGCCGCGCTCGAGGGGCCGATCGTGTCGTTCGTCGTGGGCACGCTGGTTGCCGCCGGCTATTTCGATCCGCTGCCCGCCTACGGCATCCTGGTGCTCGGCGATCTCATTCCCGATACGGCGTACTACTATCTCGGCCGATACGGGGGGCAGGCGCTCATGGGCAAGTTCGCGCCGAAGATCGGCGTCAAGGAAGGTCATTTCGACGTGGTCCGCGCCCTTTGGAACGACCACCCGGGCAAGACGATGTTCTTCTCCAAGCTCGCCTACGGCCTCTCCACGCCATTCCTCGTTTCCGCCGGTTTCGTCGGCATGCCGCTTTCGCAATTCCTCCGCTACGCGCTGCCGGTGACGTTCGCGCAGTATGCGATCCTCATGGCGCTCGGCTACTTCTTCGGCAATTCCTTCAAGCTCGTTTCGAACGCGCTCACGGACGTGGAGCTGCTCATTGCCGCCGCAGTCGTGGTCGGCGTCGGCTACAATCTCATGACGCGCTTCATGCGCACGAAGCTGCTCGACGAGGAGCGTCGCAAGGAGGCGGAGAAGGAACGCCAGAGCCAGGACCAGCTTAATCAGCACTAAAACAGCACGAACATGCGCATCGCCATCTGTTCCGACGTGTACCTGCCGCAGCTCTCGGGCGCCGCGGATTCCGTGGCGCTGCTCTATGCCGGGCTCCGCGAACGCGGCCACGAGGTCCGCATCTACGCGCCGAGCCAGCGCGGGCAGGATCCCGATGAGCACGTGAAGCGGCTCTGGGCGCTCGAACTGCCGGGTTCCGGCGGCGCGGCCTACATCGTCACGTCGTTCGGCATGACGGGAGACCTCAAGCGATTCAAGCCCGACGTCATCCATACGCATTTCTTCGGCACGATCGGCTTCGGCGCGGTTTACGCCAGCTGGCGACTGGGCGTGCCGATCGCCGGCACGAACCACACGATGATCGGCGACTACCTGCACTACGTGAAGCTCGACTATGCGCCGTTCCGGAAACTCGCGTGGAAGTTCCTGGCCTGGTACTACAACCGCTGCGTCCGCGTCAGCGCGCCGTCGCAGGACACGATCAACGAGATGCGGACGTACGGCTTCAAGCGCCCCGCCGAAGTGATCCCCAACCCCATCCTGACCGAATTCTTCCGTCCGCTGCCAAACAGAGAAGAACTCAAGGTCAAACTCGGCATCAGCGGCCCGGCCGTGCTGTCCTTCGGCCGGGTGGCCTGGGAGAAGAATCTTGATGCCGCGCTCGACGCGTTTCTGGAAGCGCAAAAAAGGATGTCTGACGCGACGTTCGTCGTCGTCGGCGACGGGCCGTACCGGCAGGAGTTCGAGAAGCGCGCCAAGGAAAAGGCGGGGGAACGCGTGAAGTTCCTCGGCACGCTGCGCGGCACGCCGCTCATCGAGGCGATGAACGCGTGCGACGTCTGCCTCATTACGAGCATGAGCGAGACGCAATCCATGACGACGCTCCAGGCGATGGCCTGCGAGCTGCCCATGGTCGGCATCAATGCGGGCGGCGTGCCTGAATATATCAACGAGGGGGAGACCGGCTACAAGGCCGAGCCGGGCGATACCGCCCTCTTGGGGCGACGCCTCGCCGAGCTCTTGGCGGATCCCGAGCTCGCGCGCCGCTTCGGCGCCGCCGGCCGCCAAAGCGCCTTGCGCTTCGCGCCCGAGAAGCAGATCGAGCGATTCGAGGCATTCTACAAGCAGGCGATCGAAGAGGCGAGCCGGCTCAAACGGTAATTGACTTTTAAATTTTTTTATAGTATAATTCTAGACAGGAGAATCTCGAAATAGAGCCATTTTGCAGAAGGAAGGTTCGATGCTCGAATCACTGTTGTCGCTGTCTCCCGAGTTTTGGAGCGGCGTTATGGCCGGCCTCCTGGCCGAGTCTTTCGTCATCGTGCAAGCCTGGCTTGCCTTTGGCGATGAATTCCTCATCGAGGAGCAGATGATCGGCAAGGACGTCGAGCGCGGCGTTTGGTTCACGGTCCATGGCGGGATGTGGTCGAGCATGACCATAATCCCGGTCGTCGTCGGCTACGTCACTGCGGCCTATGTCGATCAGTGGGACGCCATTCCGACCGGCCTCAACGTGGCGATCGCCGT
>JAICLG010000129.1 GCA_025927515.1 Hyphomicrobium sp. | reverse complement strand
TGCTGCCACTCGCTCTCAGGCACCTTGCCAAGGGCAACGAGGCGCTCGGTGCCACGGCTGATGGCGGAGTATTCCGTCCTGACGCGTGCTTCACCCGGCGCAAGGGGCGGCAGGCGTTCGGTTCGCAATTCAGCCTTTCCCGCTTCGGAATACCAAAGTGCGCGCGCGACGACGATCTGGCCTTGGCTGCGGCGCATCAGCCGGGAACTAAAATCGGGACTGTTGTGCGGGTCGTTCATTGCGGAAGACGGAACCTGACATGACAGTCGATGGCGGATGTGAAGCGAGCCTGAGATCATCTCTTGGCCGGTCGCGGCGAACCCAAGCCTTACGACACCGGCGGGCGTCGACGCAATCGCGACCCTTACGCGGCCGCGGTGGATCGCATTTATTCGGACGGGTATTTTGGGCCGCCCAGCCCCTGATCTCTCGCATTAAGGATGAGCGCTGGGGAAGATAAAGATTTTAGCGCATCGTGCTCGATAATCGCCGCTGCGAAGTGGGAAGTAGGAATAAAGCCCGAGTCTAAAGTTGAATTGTTGACTCTCTGCCACAGAGATGGCGGATCATCCCTTCAATCTGCCCGAGCTAGCGCATCTGAAAGATCACGGCCCTTTTTATTGGAGTGTTTAAATGCAGCATTGTCTTCGTGCTATCATCGTCGCGTTTTTACTGAATGCCCCACTCGCGGCGGAGGTGCGTGCTGCATCGCTCGACGGACTTGCCGTCGATGTAAAAAACGAGAGCGAGCCCGTCCTTTGCGCCGAAAAGGATAATGTTGCGATCTCGTTCGCGAACAAGGATGTCCGCGCTTTCCGGATCGAGGCCGCGCATCCCGTTTATCTGTCGTCGGCTATGCGCAACAATCTCGAAGCAGACTGGACGGCATGCGATATGACCGCCGATCCCAATTTCAAACCGCCGGGAGAGCCGAAGAAGGTAACGCTTTACGAAGATCCGTCCGTATGGGTTATCGGCTACACGTTTCCCACGTTCTGGCGGCCGGCGACGGCGAAAGTTCGTATCGGTAATCGGGTCGACCGCAGCATTCACATGCTGCAGTTCTGGGTCCACGCCGCGGACGATACCGAGGAAGTTCTGGTGCTTTATCCGCAAGATGGATATTGGCGGCCGCGCCCTATGACGCCGGACAATATGCGGACTACGGCTTACGGATCTTCGTTTCTGATCGGTCCGGTCGAGTACAGCGAACGGCCATTCGTCAACATCGAGGAAGTTTCGATCGATCCGAAAACGCGCACGTTTACGCTGAAGTTCGTCAAGGGCGGTACCGCGACGCTCAAAATTGCGAGTGTCGATACGAAGCGGATCGCGCTCGATGTTTCTTTTGACAAGGGTATCTCGGGTGGGCCGTTCGCGATGTTGCGCTCGATGTACGTCACCGAATTCAACAACGATGCGGCGCGAATCGCCGTCCGCGAGCAGGGCGCCAAGGGTTGGCGCGAAGACAACATCATGAAATTCGATCATGCACGCGCGACCGACGTCTGGGTCGGCCGCTTGACGCCATCGCAGCATAATACGACGTCGCCGGATCTCGTGTTCAACAGCTTTTCGGATGGACCGGTTCCGAAGCGGCCAAAGAGCGAGGCGCCTCAGCTGCCTGCCGCGAAGACGCCATAAGCGTTCCGGAGCGTCTACCAGGCGAGTTCGGGCATGGCCCCGATTGCAGGCGGTGAGCCGGGCGCGAAGAGTTCTTCGAGCCGTTTCGGCGATAGGCTGATTTCGTCCATCGTCTCGTGACGGTGGATGCCTGAGGCTATGAACAGGGCATCGCAGCCGAAATTCTCCGCGCCCTTCATGTCGGTGCGGAGCGAGTCTCCGATTACGAGGATCTTATCGCGCGGGACATTCCGGTCTCGCAACGCTTCGGCTTTGTGGTGTGCGGTCTCGTAAGCGTTGAGATGGGGTTTTCCTGCCCAGAACACCGGACCGCCCATCTGAGCATAGAGGTCGGCGATAGCGCCGGCACAATAGAGCAGCGTGCCGCCGACATCGACGACGTAATCGGGATTGGCGCAGACAAACGGCAGCTCATGAGACAGCGCCTCCGTCAGCAGGCTGCGGTAATCTTCGGGCGTTTCGCGCCTATCGTCGTTTAACCCCGTACAGATCATGGCCTCGGCTTCGGCCAGCGGCGTGGAGCGCGCTTTGAGAGCGCTGAAAAGCGCTTTGTCGCGATCCTGGGGGCCGATGCAATAGAGCCGCGTAAACCCCCGTTCTTCGAGATGGGCGAGCGCGATGTCGCCGGAGGAGACGATATCGTCCCATGCCGAAGTCGGAACCATGCGGCTGGCGAGCATGTCGGCGACGCGCTGTTTGGGAACGGGCGCATTTGAAACCAGAATGACCGTGCCGCCACCCGCCCGGAATTTCGCCAGAGCTTCGCAAGCGCCTTCGAAGGCAGTGACGCCATTGTGAACGACGCCCCAGACGTCGCAAAAGATCACCTCGTACGTGGAGAGAAGCGACGCGGCGTGTGAAAAGATTGGCGGTGAAGCGGAGTTTTTCTGCATCAAGGAAAGGCGGCCTTTTGCCGGGCGGGCCGGCCGTGGGACCGACGTTTAAAGGTGCACCGCCGTTGACGGCTTTCGTCTGGCGGAACGGCGAAGAGCCAATTAACGCCCGCCGATTGGCTAATCAAGCACGTTAACGCGCATTTCGATCGGACGCTCGCGGGAGACCGGCCGGCACATCGTAAATCACGCGAGCGTGAGTGCGGCATCGCCCAATCTACGCAACGTTCGAACCTTACGTTTTGGTGAGCGAGCGCCTGAGCGCCTTGTCGTTTTTCCGCGCTGAAGCCACATCAGACGCAGGGAGCGTGAGCGATCGACGAGACCTCTTGGAGCCGGAGCGTTTCTTGGTTCGCGGGAATACGGAGCGAGTGGCCTTCGGCCATTTGCACAACCGCAAAGTCAAAGGAGAAAATCATCATGTCAAATCCTGTTGCTTCGCCTCTTGAACGTCCCGTTGCGGTGTTGAGTGCCATGCTTCTTACTTCGCTTCTCGCAAGTAGCGC
Source organism: Hyphomicrobium sp. (assembly GCA_025927515.1). GTDB lineage: Bacteria > Pseudomonadota > Alphaproteobacteria > Rhizobiales > Hyphomicrobiaceae > Hyphomicrobium_B. Next base: position 5,304 of record JAICLG010000129.1, on the reverse strand, counting down.
CGCGTTGGCCGCGGTGACGACACCGGGCACCCAGGCGTCCATCATCGCCATGAGCCAAAAGCCGAAAAGCGACGCCGTTTCGATTACGTATGCGTACTTGCCGAAGGACGGTACGCTCGATCTTTATGCGCTCAGCTCGTCGGGCAAGATGCAGAAGACTCCGGTCGGCAAGGTTGTGTTAAAAGCTGGCGACCACCGTGATGTCAGCGTCTCTCTCAATCCTATGCCGAAGAAAGGTGAGAGGCTTGAGGCGGTCATTGAGCAAAACGGTCAGCCGGTCGCGCATCCGAGCGACAAGGCCGAACGGACATTCAAAATTCTCTGACGGTTCCCGGAAAACGCCCGGCGCGTTCTAGCGCCGGGCTTATGATTTGCTCGCCTTATTGTCCTGGCGGAGCCATCCCGCGAGCTGCAGAGTTGATCTCGAAAAAAATGCAGACCAATGTCGGTCCCGGGCGTGCTCGTCCGTCCTGGAGATGTATGCGAGGAACCGACATGCAGTACGCGATACTTTGTTATCATTCTGAGGACGTTGTCTGCTCCTGGAGCAAGGAGGAGGACGATGCCGTCATGTTCAAGCTCATGGTGGCCCAAGAAGGCTTTGCCAAGGCTGGAAAGCTTGGCCCCATCGCTCGATTGATGCCGACGACCGCTGCTACGACGCTTCGGAAAGACAGCGATCCGCCGCTCGTTATCGACGGCCCGTTTGCCGAAACCAAGGAACAGCTGCTTGGATTTTATATCGTCGATTGTGGCTCGCTCGATGAAGTTCTCGATTTTGCACGTGAACTCGCCCGCGCCAATCCGGGCGGGGCATACGAAATTCGCCCCGTTACTTTCTTTCAATCCGGGACGGCATCTGAAGCCGGAGCAGCGTGACGGAAGTTTCCGATATCGAGAAAATCCTGAGTGCCGCGCGCCCGAAAGCGATCGCGGCGCTCGTGCGAAATTTTCGTGACCTCGATGCCGCGGAGGACGCTTTTCAGGAAGCGTGTCTTCGCGCCTTGAAGACGTGGCCGGTTAACGGTCCGCCGCGTGATGCGGCCGCGTGGCTGATCTTTGTCGGCCGGAACGTGGCGCTCGATACCTTGCGGCGAACGCGGAAGGAGGAAACGCTTCCGAGCGAAGAGACGATCTCCGATACTGGCGATGCCGAAGGGCGTATCGTCGAGCAGCTGGACGATGCGCATTATCGCGACGACATCCTGCGGCTGCTGTTCGTCTGCTGTGATCCGGTGTTGCCGTCGAACCAGCAGATTGCGCTTGCGTTACGGATAGTCTCGGGACTTTCGGTCAAGGAGATTGCGCGAGCTTTTCTCGTCAGCGAAGCCGCCATGGAGCAACGCATTACGCGCGCGAAGCGGAAGGTCGGCGTCTCGCAAGTGCCTTTCGAAAGTCCCGGCGCGGTCGAGCGTTCAGAGCGGCTCGCGGCCGTGGCGACGGTCATATATTTGATCTTCAACGAAGGCTACGCCGCGAGCGGCGGCAGCGCGCATATCAAGGCGGTGCTGTGTGAGGAAGCGATCCGATTGGCGCGGCTGCTGTTGCGTCTTTTTCCGGGCGAACCGGAAATCATGGGGCTGACTGCGCTTCTGCTGTTGCAGCATGCGCGTCAAGACGCACGGCTCGATGCGGATGGTGCGATCGTCGTCCTCGAAAGCCAGGACCGTAGCCTGTGGCACTCGACGCTCATCGCAGAAGGCCTCGCGCTGATTGATAAAGCAGTGCGCCATCGCCGTCCTGGTCCTTATCAGGTGCAGGCGGCTATCGCGGCGCTGCATGCGCAGGCGCGACGTTGCGAGGACACGGACTGGGGGCAAATCGATTTGCTCTATGGAACACTCGAACGCATGCAGCCGTCGCCCATCGTGACGCTCAATCGTTCCGTTGCCGTTGCGAAGGTGAAGGGGCCGGCAGCGGCGCTCGCCATAATCGAGCCGCTTGCTCCGCAGTTGTCGGGCTATTTCTATTTTTTTGGCGTCAAGGGCGCGCTGCTGATGCAGCTCCGGCGGATCGATGAGGCCAAGGTGGCATTCGATCACGCGATTGCCCGCGCTAGCACTGCGGCGGAGGCGGATCACATCCGTACGCAGATTGATCGGCTTATCAGCGAAAGCAAGAAGGCCGGTGCAACGGCGATGACGTGAGCAATCGTGCTTTCTATCCGGGATGTGATGCTTCGCAGCCTAGAACGCAGCAGAACTGCCTGCTTTGGCACTCCTTAGTCGCTCTCAGAGTTTAAGACCGGCATGCTCGACGCATGAATATTGCCGCCGTTCGGTTCGTACGCGCCGTTTGAATTACAGCCGTTTTCGCCGAATTCAGTGGAGCTGTTGCACTTTCGAAATTGCGCGTGTTCGCGGCGACAGCGATCATTTTTTCGCCACTAGAATCGCAAGTTTGAGGTGGGGCTTCTAGGAGTGAAGATATACATGACGCGAATACATCAAAACGTCGACGAAATGCTACTTCGCCTGACGGAAGAGTCGCAAGGCGAAACGGAGCTGATCCGGGCTCTGGGCGATGCGATCCGCCGCGTCGATGAACAGCTGCTGCGCGAAGTGCGCAACGTGACGATCCAACATGAGATGCGGCGGGAGGCGATCGTCGGAGAGCTACAAACGCTTGCGACCCGTCTGTTGGCTTTGCCGGCAAGGAATGCAGCTCGGGCGACAGTCGCCGCGATCGACCAGCAAGCTCATACTTATGAGCAAGCGGAAATTGAAGCTTCACCAAATAACGTCGGCGGCGCTGATTGGCGGCAGGCGACGCAGAACATCAACGACGATTTCGAGTTTACCTTCAAGGAGCCGCGGCACTGACTCCCGGCTCTGTCTTGCGTATCTTTGAGAGGCGGCGCCCGTTGCGCCGCCTCAAATCTGTCTGGCGTCGTTCATCCGTTTATGCGTCGCGCGTTCAGCGTTGCTGATGAGCGCCGCACGTCAGCCACGCTGGATTGAACCAGCGATCGGCCGGACCGTCGTAGGGCAGGCGCGTCACGTCCCAGTGACTGACGAAACGTGCGTAGACGTCCCATACCGGCGGGCCGCCGCCGATAAAGACCACCCGGCCGGCGTAGTGCTTTAACGTCTGTTCGGGGTCCATGTCGGAACGCAGGACGGCGATCGTCCGGTCTTTGAATGCGAATTCCGGAACGCTCGCAATCGTCTTCGGACCGGCAAGCAGAACATGGCCTCTCGTGATGTCAAAAAAGCGAGCAACATCGGCCACGTATTCCGGAGCGCGGTTGCCTTCCCACGGAAGGACGCCGTTGTGTCCGAGCTGTCCCGACTGACCGATTGCACATATGACCCTGACCACTGTCTCTTGCACGAAAATTTCCTTTTTTGGCAGACGCGCAGCCCGCGATGCGATTTCGAGTTCGCCCCTGAAGCCGCGATCTTCTCCTGAAGCCGACTAACGTTTTTTGCTTACATTACAAGAAAGTAAATACGCAACATTGGAACAAAAATACTGCTGGAGCGTCACGCATATGTCGCCGCGCCCATCTCCCCTCGTATCGACTTTCCATGATAGCCGATCATCCTTCTCCCGACCGCGGCGGCGCTTCGCATGTCACCTGCAGTTCGGATCTTTCGCGAATTTGCGAACCACCGGGACTGCTTGCGTCAAGGAGAGTCCCGATGAGTTCGTGCAATTTCTCTCGCAATTTGGCAGGGTTCGCGCTTTCGCTCGGACTGGCTTCAGTTGGCTTTGCGTCTGCCGCAAACGCAGCGACCCCACCCGCGTCCTCGAAGGCCGTCAAAGAGGAGGGCGGCAAATATTTCGATGCGAACGGCGATCCCACGTACAAAATCAGTCCGGATGGAAAGGTCGACTGGTACACGTTTTCCGGTTTTCGCCGCTTCAACGGTACGTGCGACGTCTGCCACGGTCCGGATGGCGCGGGCTCAAGCTTCGGGCCGGATCTCACCCAAGCGCTCAAGTCTCTCGACTATTCTCAGTTTGTGGCAACCGTTTCCGGCGGCAAGCGTGACGTGAATACCGCGCAGACGCTGGTGATGCCGGCCTTCGGGACGAACAAGAACGTGATGTGCTATCTCGACGATATCTACGTCTACCTGCGAGCTCGTTCGGACGGTGCGATGGGGCGCGGTCGGCCCAAGTCGCACGAGCCGAAGTCGAAGGAAGCGACCGACTACGAAAACAGCTGTATGGGACCGTGATGGGCTACTCTGCGCCTACCACGAAAAGGTTCACCACATCAGGTAGCGGGTTGCGACTTCCGAGATACGGCTGAACGGCGGACGCAACCAGCCTCCCAAGTTCCAGCGGGATTGTGCAAATACACCTCTGGCATGACTGAAGGATCTGAATCCTTCAGGGCCATGATACGCGCCCATACCGCTGGCGCCGACGCCGCCGAAGGGAAGGTCTGTCTGGACGTAGTGCATCAACGTATCGTTGATCGTGACGTTGCCCGAGGTCGTGCGTCCCAGAAGTTTCCGGCGCTCCTCGCTCTTGCTGCCGAAATAATAGAGCGCCAACGGGCGCGGCCGCCGGTTTATGAAGGCGATCGCATCGTCGATTTCGTCGTAGGTCACGATGGGCAGGATTGGCCCGAACACCTCTTCCTGCATGATGGTCATATCGTCCGTTACGTCGAGGACGACGCTCGGCGCGAGTTTTCGATCGCCGACGCGAGGCAGGGCATCAGGCGGTAGCTCGACGACGCGCGCTCCCTTCTTTCTTGCGTCATCGATGAGATGGCGAAGCCGGGTGAGATGATGCGAGTTGATGATGGACGTGTAGTTCTTGCTGCTCGGGCCTTCGGGAAAGAGCGTCGCAACCGCATCCTGATACTTCGCGACGAACGCATCGACGTTATCGCGTTGGACGATGACGTAATCCGGTGCGATGCAGGTCTGCCCGGCATTCGCGAGTTTGCCGTAAGCGATGCTCGTTGCGGCGGCTGCAAGGTCTGTTCCCGGGCCGATAACCGCCGGCGACTTGCCGCCGAGTTCGAGCGTTACAGGAACGAGATTTTCGGCAGCGCTTTTCATTACGGAGCGTCCGACGGACGTACTTCCGGTGAACACCAGATGGTCGAAGGGCAGAGAGGTGAATTTGGCGCCGACGTCGGCACCCCCGGTGACCACCGCGACCTGCTCTTCCGGATAAAGATCGTTCAGCAGTCGTTTTATCACTGCGCTTGTTGCTGGCGTCAGTTCGGAGGGCTTCAACATCACCCGATTGCCGGCAGCCAGCGCTGTGGCAAGCGGCATCAGCGCGAGCGAGAAGGGATAATTCCACGGCGAGACGATGCCGATGACGCCGAGCGGT
>JAICLG010000171.1 GCA_025927515.1 Hyphomicrobium sp. | reverse complement strand
GGTTCGGATTTCGGTATCATCGACCGCGATACCTTTCGCAGCAAAATCCGATTTCAGTTTGCGGACGACATCCTCATCGCCTTGTTCGGCGAGATCAGCTTTGCGCACCTCTTTGATGTAAGCCTCAAGCGCTTCGCTCGACAGACCGAGCTTGGCGCCCGCCCACTCCGCGACCGCTTTATTGCGCCGGCTCTCGGCTTTGAACTTCAGCTCTGCATCGAGTGCGAACTTCTTCTCGAAGCCTTGCTCGCGCTCATTGAATGTCGTCATGTTCTTCGTCTCTCCCTTCGCTTCCGAGCGGCTGGTCCGCCCGCAACCCTAGGCTGCATCTCGCCTCATCGCGCGTCCGGCGCGTGTTGCATATGATGCCATAATAGTCCGTGTTCACCAGACTAAATCGGTGTCCTGAACGAAATCAACGGGTTGTCCCCGGAGCATGCCGGGGACGTCTGCGGCTCATGGTCTACATTGTGTCGCCCCCCGCGTTCGGCTAGTCTCGCGCCAAGGCTTTCGGGCGCGAAAAGGCGCGCGGCTCCTTCCCCGACATGCGAAAAACAAGTTGGAAAATCAAGGCGCCAGCGTCTGACTACATGCTCGTGAGAAAATTCCCATCTATGCATTGAGTGAGAGAAGCTGTTGATCCTCAGAGGTCCAGGAATGAACAAGCGTCGCCGCATCTACGAGGGCAAGGCGAAGGTCCTCTATGAGGGTCCGGAGCCGGGAACTCTCATTCAACATTTCAAGGACGACGCGACAGCCTTCAACGCCAAGAAACACGCGCTGATTGAAGGCAAGGGCGTGCTGAACAATCGTATCTCCGAATACATTTTCATGAAGCTCGGAGAGATCGGCGTTCCGACGCACTTCATCAAGCGTCTCAACATGCGCGAGCAGTTGATCCGCGAAGTCGAAATCATTCCGCTCGAAGTCGTCGTCCGCAACATTGCGGCCGGTTCGCTGTCGACGCGGCTCGGTCTTGAGGAAGGCGCGCAGCTGCCGCGCTCGATCATCGAGTTCTACTACAAGAAGGACGAGCTCAACGATCCGATGGTCTCGGAAGAGCACATCACCGCCTTCGGCTGGGCGACGCCGCAGGAAATCGACGAGGTCATGCAGCTGGCGCTGCGCATCAACGACTTCCTCGTAGGCCTGTTCCTCGGCATCGGCATCCGGCTCGTCGACTTCAAGGTCGAGTTCGGGCGCTTCTACGACAACGAGCAGGTGCGCATTGTTCTCGCCGACGAGATCAGTCCGGACTGCTGCCGGCTGTGGGATGCCCAGTCGGGCGACAAGCTCGACAAGGATCGCTTCCGCCGGGATCTCGGTGGCGTGCTCGAAGCCTATCAGGAAGTGGCGCGACGTCTGGGTGTTCTGACCGAGAACCCTCGTCCGCGCGGTGCGGGCCCCGTGCTCGTCGCCTCGAATCCGGTTAACGGAAAACCCAATTGAGGTGTTAGGGGTTAGGGACTGGTGCCTTTTAACCCCTAACCCCTAAGACCTAATCCCTAGAGCAACGTGCATGAAAGCCCGCATCAAGATCACGCTGAAGAACGGTGTCCTCGATCCGCAGGGCAAAGCTATCGAAGGCGCCGTCAAGGGCCTCGGGATTTCCGGTGTCGGCGACGTCCGGCAAGGCAAGTACATCGAGGTCGATCTGGATGAGAGCGACCCCGACAAGGCGCGCTCCATCGTCGAGCAGATGTGCAAAGACTTGCTCGCGAACACCGTCATCGAGAACTACAGCTACGAAATCGCGGCCTGATGATCAGGCGGCTCGGAATGATGTTGGCGCTGGTCGCGTTCGGACCTTGCCCAACGTTTGCCGAGCCCGCTCCTGCTCAACCCGAACTCGATTGCAGCAAAGGCTTGGAGGCGCTCCGAAGCTGGGCAGCCTGGCTTCCCGGAGCCGAACGAACTGCACGCGATGGCCGGGATGTCGTCGCTGTTTCCGCTCCGGACGTGTGGCGCGTCGAGATTACGTTTACCGCGCCAGGCGAGCCTGGACATCCCGCAATTATCTTGCGCAAGTTCTTGAAACAGGTGACCGGCGTTTGGACCGCGCAAAGCAAGGCCTGCAGCTACGGAGATAAAGCGCAATTCCCGGCGCTGCTCGCGTCCCTGAAGGCGGAGGACACGCGGCTCACGAATGCATCGCGGGCTGAGGTCGAGCGCGGGAAGCGGGAACGATCGCCGCTCGCGCCGACGCCTTGAGGTCGTGCAAGTTCCTTACACCCTCACCCCTAACCCCTCCCCGCAAGGGGGAGGGGAAAAGGCTGACGCAATGGATCGCGGCTTTCGCCAATTTACCCTCCCCCTTTGCGGGCAAGTGGGCGGAGCGCCGGGTGGGGCCGCAGACAAGATTCAGTTGGTTAGTCACCGCCTAGCCCTCTTCGCAAGGGGAATTGAAGGCGCCCGCGACGGGGCGGCAAGTGGACTTCCGGGACGAGTCTCATTACGTGATAATCGTAGTTATGCAGTGTAAGTTGCGTCGCAGGCACGTTGGTAAGGTCGTTTAGATGCTCCGCGCTTCCGTCATCGTCTTTCCGGGATCGAACTGCGATCGCGACGTCAAAACCGCGATCGAGCGTGTTACCGGGTTCGCGCCGAAGATGGTCTGGCACGGCGATGCCAGTGTCCCCTCGTCAGACGTCATCGTCCTGCCGGGTGGATTTTCGTACGGGGATTATCTGCGCTGCGGAGCGATGGCTGCGCATTCGCCGATCATGAAGGACGTCGTCGCCAAGGCGAAAGCCAGAACACCGGTCATCGGCATCTGCAATGGCTTCCAGGTCCTGTGCGAAACTGGCCTTCTACCGGGCGCGCTGATGCGCAACGCGTCGCTGCACTTCATTTGCCGTGACGCGTTCCTGAAGGTCGAGAACGATCAGACATTCTTTACGAAGTGCTACCGCCAGGGCGAAGTGATCAAGGTTCCGATCGCGCACGGCGACGGCAACTACTTCGCCGATGCCGAGACGCTTGACCGGCTCGAAGGCGACGGGCGCGTTGTCTTCCGCTATTCGGACGCCGAGGGACACGTGTCGCCCGATTGCTGTCCGAACGGTGCACAGCGCAACATCGCAGGCATCGTCAACGAAACAGGCCGCGTGCTCGGCATGATGCCTCATCCGGAACGGCTTTATGAAGCGGCGCTCGGCGGCACCGACGGACGGCGCGTGTTCGAGAGCATCCTGCTTTCGACGCTCGAAGCGGCGGCCTGATTTTCGATAACCTCTTCGCCCGCGAAGGCCGGGGCCTGCCCAGGCCGATGACCTGCAGTTTGCAATTATGATCTTTCGGGGGCAGCGCACCTGCCCCTTGCAACAGGAATATGCGTACCTAAATTACGTAATGATTGCGGGGCCGGGCCCCTCTGGCAGAGCCAATGATGGCGCTGCGATGTCGGACCGCATCGGGTGTGCCCGGTGCTGTCTATTCAAATCGCCGGACACGCCTCCAACTTCCGACTGGAGGAAACTGATGTCCCGTCGCTTCGTCACCCTTCTCGAACGAACCGAAAAAATCCGTCAACTCATCGAACGCGAGCAACGCGTGGCGAATCCCAACGCGGTGAGACTCATGCGGCTCAAGAGATTGCAACTCCGGCTCGCGAAGGGCCTGCGGGAAATGTCGGCCAAGCAGCTGATCGCGATGGCTTCCGCGCCGCGCCTCCGGCCTAAGATCGTCTTTCGCAACGTCGCGTCGGCTTCGACGGCCGTCCGGTTCGGATAGCCGACGGCAAGCGTCACGGCACAAAGTCGCCGGCTGCATCAATCTACAGTGTAGAGGTCTGGAAGGACCGAAAAAAAAGGAAGGGAGCACAAGCTCCCTTCCTGCTCGAACTGCTTGCAAGCGTGGACCTGAAGCGCGTCGAACAACCCTGCTGCCGTGTTATTTCGCGACTGCGTTATAAGCTGTACGCTGGACAGGTTGTATCGTCATTGCGGTCGCACCCGCGGCACAACGAAAATCCAATGAACCTTCAAGGGCATCGATGCTCGCGGAGGTACCCTCGCGCACGCTCAGATTGACCCGAACGGGCTCCGAGAGCGTTTTCTCCGTCCCTTGATACGGGTCCGCCAACATCAGAGTCAGATGGCAGGCGTGGTCGGCAGTCGTGTAGTAGCCAACGGCGCGCTTCGATCCGACCGTCAAGGTGATGCCCTTGAGCGGCGCGACATGATAGGTCGCCGCCTGGCCGGCCGCCGCCGGTGCCTTCCCTGGCAGCAACGCCAGGACCGAAAGAAGCACAACACTTGCGAGTTTTGCGGAAGTCGTCATGACAGGATCTCCACTGTCCAAGAGCGCCGAGTTCAAGCCCGCGCACAATTGTCTGGGCGTGACGTCTGCGCTGAGGCAAGTAGATAAGCTACTGACAGGGCGGCGAAAATCTCCAACATTGCAAAACGGAAATGCGTATTGTGCAGCGCGAAACAGTCACAGCCCGAACGGGTAGGACCACTGCGTCACACCCAGGGCGGGTGAACGGCGACGTCTGACGATTTGAGCCACAAAGGACTGATCCCGTGAAAAATCTCGCTCCGCTTCTCTTCTGCGCCGGTGCCGCTCTCATCGCCGCGGCGAGCGCCAGCGCCAAGAATATGAACATGCAGGCGACCGGCCACATGACGATGGGCGCTGCGGGCGCGGCGGCGGACACGTCCAAGGCATTCGACGCCGTGAGCCGCAAAATGCATGCGGCGATGACAATCCGGTTCACGGGCGACGCCGATGCCGATTTCGTCAAAGGGATGATCCCGCATCATCAGGGCGCGATCGACATGGCCAAAATCGAGTTGCAATACGGAAAAGACCCGGAGATCCGGAAGCTCGCAGAGGACGTCATCAAGGCGCAACGGGCCGAGATCGCCGAAATGAATGCCTGGCTCGCGAAGCATGGAAAGAAGTGAGTCCGCTGGTTCTTATCCTCGGACTCGTTCGCACAAAGCCCCTCATCCGGCCTTCGGCCACCTTCTCCCCAAGGGAGAAGGAACCCTTTCCTCTCCCGGAACGGGAGAGGATGCCCGAAGGGCAGGTGAGGGGCTTTAAGGCATGCAAGCCTGCTTGCGGCCAGCTCCCCAGAGGAGTGTTACGGCGCTAAAGAAAAAAACTCGCGACGTTTGGCCGTTGGGGCCTCGGGGCCGGAAGGGCGACAAACGCGAGCCAAGCCCATATAAGCGGACGAAATCCGAGCGCCCGATGAGATCCTGATGACCGAAACGACCACGCGAAAAATCACGCCCGAGATCGTTGCCGAGCATGGCCTCAAGCCCGACGAATATCAGCGCCTTCTCGAAATCCTCGGCCGCGAGCCGTCGATCTGCGAACTCGGCATTTTCTCCGTCATGTGGAGCGAGCACTGCTCGTACAAATCCTCGCGTGTGTGGCTGAAAACACTGCCGACCTCCGGTGCGAAAGTCATCCAGGGTCCAGGCGAAAACGCGGGTGTCGTCGATCTCGGCGACGGCGACGCGGTCATCTTCAAGATGGAGAGCCATAACCATCCCTCCTACATCGAGCCCTTCCAGGGCGCGGCGACCGGCGTCGGCGGCATCATGCGCGACGTCTTCACGATGGGCGCGCGTCCCATCGCTAATCTGAACGCGTTGCGCTTCGGCGCGCCGGACCATCCGAAGACGCGCCACCTCGTCGGCGGCGTCGTCGCCGGTATCGCGCACTACGGCAATTGCACGGGCGTGCCGACGATCGGCGGCGAGACAAACTTCGACGAAGGCTACAACAACAATATCCTTGTCAATGCGATGTGCGTCGGCCTCGCGAAGACGGACAAGATTTTCTATTCGGCTGCGAAAGGCGTCGGGCTGCCCGTCGTCTACGTCGGCTCGAAGACGGGGCGCGACGGCATCCACGGCGCGACGATGGCGTCGGCCGAGTTCGACGAGAAGTCGGACGAGAAGCGCCCGACCGTGCAAGTCGGCGATCCCTTCACCGAGAAGCTGCTGATCGAAGCCTGTCTCGAACTCATGGCGACGGACTCGATCATCGCCATTCAGGACATGGGCGCGGCTGGGCTTACGTCTTCAACATCGGAGATGGCGGACAAGGGCGGCGTCGGCATCGAACTCAATCTCGATCTCGTGCCCCAGCGCGAAACCGGCATGACGGCTTACGAGATGATGCTCTCCGAAAGCCAGGAGCGCATGCTGATGATCCTGAAGCCCGAGCGCGAGGAGGATGCGAAAGCGATCTTCACAAAGTGGGGGCTCGACTTCGCCGTCATCGGGCACACGACCGATACGCAGCGCATGATCATCAAGCACAAAGGCAACATCGAAGCCGATCTTCCGGTGCCGGTGCTCGCGAACTCGGCGCCAATGTACAAGCGGCCTTACATCGAGCCGAAGAAGCCCGCGAAGATCTTGCCCGAATGGGTACCTGGACCAAAGGCTGGGCCGAATTCGATCCTCGGTACGCTAAAGGACATGATGGGCGGCCCGCATCTCTCGTCGCGCCGCTGGATCTGGGAACAGTACGACCACATGGTGATGGGCGACACCGTCGGCCGTCCGGGTGGCGATGCCGGCGTCGTGCGCGTGCACGGCACGCAGAAAGCGATCGCCGTTGCATGTGATGTGACGCCCCGCTACGTCACCGCCGATCCGGAGGAAGGCACGAAGCAGGCCGTCGTCGAGACGTGGCGCAACCTCACCGCGACAGGCGC
>JAICLG010000292.1 GCA_025927515.1 Hyphomicrobium sp. | reverse complement strand
TTTCGATCTCGACGAACGAAACGTTGGCGGCGACGGCATTGAGCGCCTGCACGATCCGCCGGCTTTCCCGCGTCGGATAGAGCCAGTCGGATGTGAACGACACGATGCAAAAACGCGTTTTGGTGCCGCGAAAAGCGTTGGCGAGCACGCCGTCGCGGCCTTCGCGCAGATCGAAATAATCGAGGGCACGCGTGATATAGAGATAGCTGTTGGCGTCGAAGCGGTCGACGAACGTCGATCCTTGGTGCCGCAGATAGCTCTCGACCTGAAAGTCCGCGCTGAAGGAAAACGTCAACGACGAGCGGTCCTGCAAGCTGCGTCCGAATTTCCGGTGCAACGCTTCTTCAGAGAGATACGTGATGTGCGCAGCCATGCGCGCCACGGCCAAGCCGTTTCGCGGCACTTTTCCGGCAGCGTAGTAGTTGCCGCCCGCCCATTCTGGGTCGGCCATGACCGCCTGTCGCCCAACCTCGTGGAAGGCGATGTTCTGCGACGAATGCCAGGCGGCCGTCGCAATCGGCACCGCGGCAAAGACGCGATCCGGGAAACGCGAAGCCCATTCCAGGACCTGCATTCCGCCCATCGATCCGCCGATCACGGCGAAAAGCTGATCGATGCCAAGATGATCCATCAGCCGCGCCTGGGCTTCGACCATGTCGCCGAGCGTGATGACGGGAAAATCGAGTCCGTACGGTACACCCGTCTTCGGATTGATCGATGCCGGACCCGTCGATCCCATGCAGCCGCCAAGCACATTCGAGCAGATGACGAAAAACCGGCTCGTATCTATCGGCTTGCCGGGACCGACCATATTGTCCCACCAGCCGGGCTTGCCGGTGATCGGGTGGCGGCTTGCGACATACTGGTCGGCGGTCAGCGCGTGACACAGCAGGATGGCATTGGACTTCGCCGGATTGAGCGTGCCGTACGTCTCGTAAGCGATGGAGAAAGGCGCGAGATCCTGCTGGCAGGCAAGGCGCAGCGGCGCGCTTGCGTCGAAATGCACGACCGGGCTCGACGGCGCATGAATCTCCGACTGTCGCCGGGCGACCGTGTCGATAACGTCAGGCGATGCGGTACTCATCGTGGCAGTCGGTGTCTACGGTTAAAAAGGCGTATCGGTTTGCTAGGCCTGCCGCCGGTAAAGTCAACTTTAAAACTTTGATTTCAACGGGTGAAGCCCGTATCAATGCGCCCGCTAATGGCCATTCCACTCAATACCTCGGGAAAAATATGGTAACGACGGCGCCAATTGCACGCCCAGGGATTCTAAGCATCGAGGCCTATGTGCCCGGTGAGAGCAAAGCCGCGGGCAATATAAAACCGGCGAAATTGTCATCGAACGAAACGCCGCTCGGGCCGAGCCCCAGGGCGATCGCGGCGTTCCAATCTGCCGCAGCCGAGCTTGAGCGCTACCCTGACGGTCAAGCGACGCTCTTGCGCAACGCCATCGCCCGGCGCTACGGGCTGGATGTCGCGCGGATCGTCTGCGGCTCAGGCTCTGACGAGCTTCTTGGATTACTCGCGCGCGGCTATCTCGGCCCCGGAGACGAAGCGATCTACACCGAGCACGGCTTCCTCGTGTACCGGATCGCAATCCTCACCAACGGCGCAACGCCGGTCGTGGCACCCGAGCGCGGCTTGAAAACCGACGTCGATGCGATCCTCTCGCGCGTCACGGAGCGGACGCGCGTCGTATTCATGGCGAACCCGAACAATCCGACCGGCACCTACATTCCGATCGAGGACGTGCGCCGCCTGCGCGCCGGCCTCAGAGACGACATCCTGCTCGTGCTCGATGCCGCCTACGCCGAATACGTCAGCCGCAACGATTACGAGGCGGGATTGGAACTCGTCGCGACCACCTCCAATACGGTGATGACGCGCACGTTCTCGAAAATTCACGGACTTGCGGCCTTACGCGTCGGCTGGGCCTATTGCCCTGCCAACGTCGCCGACGTTCTCAATCGCATTCGCGGGCCCTTCAATCTATCGGCGCCCGCCATCGCCGCCGGCGCCGCGGCGATCGACGATGTTCAGCACATGGAACGCGCCAAGAGCCACAATGATAAATGGTTGCCCTGGGTCGTGGGCGAGCTCGAAAGGCTTGGACTTGAGGTGACGCCGAGCGTCGCCAACTTCGTTCTCTTTCACTTCAAGGACGGCAGCGACAAGAGCGCCGCCGCCGCTGATGACTATCTCAAATCGCAGGGCATCATACTGCGCAAGGTCGGCGCGTACGGCTTCCCGAATGCGCTACGCATGACAATCGGATCAGAGGATGACAACAAGCGCACCATCGCGGCACTCGCCCAATATCTCAAAGGCGTCGCCTGATGGGAGATAAATCCGCAAACGCCGATGCGCCTATGTTCAAGCGGCTGGCGCTCATTGGCGTCGGCCTCATAGGATCTTCAATCAGCCACGCCGCGCGCCGCGGTGGATTGGTCGGTGAGATCGTCGGTTGCTCATCGTCGGTGGAAACCTGCAAACGAGCCGAAGAACTCGGTCTCGCAACGAAGATGTATACCGATCCTGCCCAGGCAGTTGACGACGCCGATCTCGTTATCTTGTGCACGCCGGTTGGCGCTTATGCCGGTGTCGCCAAGGCGATCGGTCCGCATCTGGAGCAAGGCGCAATCGTTTCGGACGTTGGCTCGGTCAAGGCCGCGGTCATACGCGACATCGCTCCGCACATTCCTCATGGCGTGCACTTCATTGCCGGCCATCCCGTTGCCGGAACCGAGCAGTCAGGCCCGGATGCCGGATTTGCGGAACTCTTCGATGGCCGCTGGTGCATTCTGACGCCCGAAGACGGCGCCGACAAAGACGCGCTTGCGAAGCTGCAGACGTTTTGGAAGCGTCTCGGCTCCGAAGTCGAGATCATGTCGCCCGAGCACCACGACATGGTGCTCGCGATCACGAGCCACGTGCCGCACTTGATCGCCTACAACATCGTCAATACTGCCGCGCACCTCGAACGGGTGACGGATAAGGAAGTCATCAAGTTCTCGGCCGGCGGCTTCCGCGACTTCACACGCATTGCCGCTTCCGATCCGGTGATGTGGCGGGACGTGTTTCTGAACAACCGGGATGCGGTGCTCGAGATGCTCGGCCGCTTTTCCGAAGACCTTGTGACGCTTCAGCGGGCCATCCGTTTCGGCGACGGCGCAACGCTCGAGAAGATGTTCACCGACGCCCGCGCGGTTCGCCGCGGAATTATCCAGGCAAGCCAGGATACGCCGCAGCCGGATTTCGGCCGCCGGGTTGGAAGCAGCGCAAAGACGCCTTCGCGCTAGCGGTGATGTCGCCGAGACGCGTGGCGTTCGGTTACGCCGAACGCGGACCCATCGTGAATTGCGCGGAAATGAGGTCGTGTTCCACGGCCTGCGCCTCCTGCGGCGATCCCGCGAGAAGATGGATGTGGACTTCATCGGCGCCAAGAGCCGAAGCATGCTGACGGATTTCCGCAAGATTCAACGCCGGCGCGTTGTTGCAAAGACGGCCAATGGCCAGCACGGTGCGCGCCGATTTGTTAGCGCGGCGCACGAGAATGTAGTTGGCGTCTTCAAGCGTCGGGCAGTCGAAGATGCTGTAGACGGTGTGCACGTAGCGCTTGCCGGAAGCGCCTGTCCAAAAATGGAATCTCGGCGGGTTTTCCGGAGCTGCCGGCACCGGGCTTTCGATCGTCTGTTCGGCTTCCTTGCTGGCACGGCGCTCTCTGACGTCCGCAAGCCAGATAATTTCGGCACTCATAACGCACACC